>URLI01000004.1 GCA_900548585.1 uncultured Prevotella sp.
CCTTACCGTATTTCTCTACAGCATCGAGAAGAGCCTTGGAAACCTCGCGGTCGTCAATGAAATCAATCCAGCCGAAACGGACCGATTTCCTGCCCCATTTATTGTTTGCCTTATGATTGATAATGGCAGCGACGCGACCTGCCAGCTTGCCGTCCTTATAGGCAAGAAAATACTCTGCCTCGCAGAACTCGAACGCTGCGTTCTTGTCCTTGCTCAGAGTATTCATGTCGTCGCTGAAAAGATTAGGCACATCATATTCGTTGCCTTCGTAGAGGTCGTAATGGAAGTCGATGAACGTCTTCAAGTCCTTCTTTGTTTCGACCTTTTTAATTTCTATTAATGACATGATTTTCAAACTAGTTTGCAATATTATAAATGCAAAAGTAGCAATATTTTGGCAAATTACCAAATATTGCTACTTTTTTTGCAGTTTTTTAGGGGTTAAAATTTAATTACAGCCCTCAAACTAGCCTATATCACCCATTTAGTGGTGGTTTTGGCGGAATATCTTTACCTGATAATTTTAAGCACTGGCGGAAAACTAACACTCTCCAAGGAATCACAATAAGAAAAAGCTCGATCATCTATTCTCTCCAACACTGGCGAGAAGTGCGAAGTGTCGGATGAAGCGAGAGATGGTTCATCCAATGAGTAGTGAAATTATGAGGGTGGAGTCGATTACAGAAGACAATATGGAGTCAAATTGCTCCATGACCCGAAAATATTCCTCCAAAAGGAGTGAGTTTCTCGGATTTAATTTGTATCTTTGCCACGTTATATCAGAGTTTTGCTTGTTTTCTTTTCGCAACACTAAGATAAGTGAAAATTCTGACATGGCAAAATCCTGGGCCGCTCGGCTCTGCCGCTTGACTTGTTCAAGAACTTTTTGTTGCTCAGGTACTTAAAAAGTTTAATTTATAATAGTGTTGCGGAATTAAGGATACAATAAATTTAAGTCAAAGAAAAATAGAACGTACCATGAAAAGAAAGAGTGTACCACTGCTCCTCGTGATGGGGCTATTTTTTGCCTTAAACTCAAATCCGATAGCGGCTCAAAAACAGAAGAAATCCCAGCTTGCAAAAGAGGGACGTACTATCGAAGAGGTTGTTCCCAATGGTTGGGATATACAATCTGCTACAGGGGACCTCAATAAGGATGGAATAGAGGATTTTGTCTTGATTGTCCGCCCCAATGACCCTGCACACATCAAGACGAGAGACGACGATTTTCAGTACAATTTCAATCCTCTGTTCCTTGCTGTCTATTTTGGATCGCCCTCCGGAGTATACAAGAGGTTCAAGGTGTGGCACGATACCGTTAGAGGTCGAGAGGATGAGTACACAGATATAACAAATGAACTCTCCATTACGCCTAAAGGGGCAATAGACATAACCGTATCTTCGTGGTCAAGTATGGGAACAGCCGGTACGGGTGGCACGACCTATAGATACAGATTTCAATCGGGAGATTTTTACCTTATTGGCGAAGAATCTAGTTGGCTAAATCGTATGACCGGAGAAGGGGAGAGTACTAGTATCAACTATCTTACCGGACAAAAGGAGATCACCACGGGGAATATGATGGAAGAGAAAGATCTGAAAACCAAGAAGGTCAAGATTAAGAAAGAGCCTCTTCGTCTCTTGGGGTCATTCCAGATGTAAGACTATAAGAGAGAAGCTCTCTCTCAGAGTGGGAACAAACTTTCCGAGTTTATAGAGCAACGCAGAGCGGAGATATGAAAAAGTCTTCGCTCTGTTTTATTATGAGGAGCCCCTATCTGAGAAGTAGATATCCTGCCATTCTCCTAATTTTTCTACGCGAAAGTCTTTGTGGAATCTGTAGTATTTCTTTTGCTTCGGACAGGGTTATTATGCTCGTTTAAGTTTTACCGGACAGCAATAGAAAGAAATAAATTAGCAGACCCTAAATACACTTGTATGCTTTGAAACCTGCTTGTAAAAATGAAGTGTGTCATAAATGGCAACCTTTATGTTGCCCGTAAGCCGCTGTATATGAAACAAAAAAGGCGGAAGTGCCTCTCTATTTGGGACTTCCGCCTTTTGTACGCCTGCAGGGGTTCGAACCCTGGACACCCTGATTAAGAGTCAGGTGCTCTACCAACTGAGCTACAAGCGCATCCTTTTGTGCAACCAGAAACATGATTTCTGAATTGCGAGTGCAAAGGTAGTATCTTTTTTCGTAACCTCCAAATATTTCCTCTTATTTTTCAAGAAAACTTTTCATCTGCATTGCATACACATTCCACAGGCTTTACGCGCCTTCATCATCCGAATGTGATTTCGTTGCCGGCAAGTATTTCGCATGTGGACGTTCAATGTCTGTGGAATTGTATTTGCCGCAGACATGCGTCTAAACTAAATGCAACATTCCCCCACGCAACTCTTTATTTTATATACGTATGCGTCGATTACCGCCACTGCAGTGATGTTGACGATGTCGCGGACAGAACTGCCGAAATCGGTGAAATGTATGGGCTTGTTCAACCCCATCTGTATCGGCCCTATTATCTCGACATCAGGCGCGAGTGTCTGCAACATCTTGTAGGATGAGCGCGCGCTCGACAGGTTGGGGAATATCAGCGTGTTCACGTTCTTGCCCTTCAGCCTTGTGAAAGGGAACAGCGTGTCGCGCTCTTCCTTGTCGATGGCGAATTCTATCTGCATCTCCCCGTCGACCACCATGCCAGGACTTTCCCGTTGCAACTGTGCCACGGCATTCCTCACTTTCCTCGAACCGTCTGAGCTGTCACTGCCGAAATTGGAATGGCTTACAAGCGCTATCACCGGTTTCTCGTTGAAGAAGCTGACAGCCTTGCAACTGAGTCGTGTCAGGTCAACAAGTTGCTGCGTGTCCGGGTCGCTGTTTATCATCGTGTCTGCGATGTAGAACGTTCCCTTTGAAGAGTTTATGATGTGCATCGTTCCGAAACTCCCCAACCCCGGTCGTATGCCTATCACATCCCGTGCCACCTTTGTCGTGTTGGAGTATTTCGTGTATAGCCCGGTGATGAAGGCATCAGCCTCTTCCGTCTCCACCATCATCATTCCGAAGTAGTTGTGTTCGTACATCTTGTCGTTTGCCTCCTCGAACGTATAACCGTCGCGCTGGAGTTTCTCTGTGAGTATTTCCGCGTACCTGTTACGCCGTTCTGCCTCATTGTCGTGCCGTGGGTCAACGATTTCCACGCCGTCGAGCGGCAGGTCGAGTCCCGTTGCGATTTTTCTTATCCGTTCCTCGCTGCCAAGAAGTATCGGCAGGCACAGCCCCTCGGCCTTTGCCTGCACAGCGGCCCGCAGCATTGTCGGGTGCGTTGCCTCGGCGAACACCACGCGCTGCGGATGCGCGCTTGCCGTGGAATAAATCTTCTGAGTGAGCTTTGTCTTCAGTCCGAGCATCACGCTAAGCGAGTTCTTGTATTCATCCCAGTTTTCGATGGAGCGCCTTGCCACCCCACTGTCAATAGCGGCCTTTGCCACGGCGGCAGACACCTCGGCTATGAGGCGTGGGTCAACGGGCTTCGGTATGAAATATTCGCGTCCGAATTTCAGGTTGTTCACCTTATAAACATCGTTCACCACGTCTGGCACGGGCTGCTTTGCCAGGTCGGCGATGGCATACACCGCAGCCATTTTCATCTCCTCGTTTATGGCACTTGCGTGAACGTCGAGCGCGCCCCTGAAGATGTACGGGAATCCGATAACGTTATTTATCTGGTTCGGATAGTCTGTCCTTCCCGTAGCCATAAGCGTGTCTGGCCGCGCATCCAGTGCCGCCTCGTATGAAATTTCAGGCACGGGGTTTGCGAGCGCGAATATAATGGGGTTCTCCGCCATTGTCCTCACCATGTCCTTTTTCAGAACATTTCCCTTCGACAGCCCGACGAAAACGTCGGCGCCGTCAACGGCCTCGGCGAGCGTGTGTATGTCGCGGCGGTCGGTTGCGAAAAGTCTCTTCTGGTCGTTGAGGTCCTCGCGGTCGCTCGTTATCACGCCCTTGGAATCGAGCATCACGATATTCTCCTTCCGCGCGCCGAGTGCCATGTAAAGTTTCGTGCAACTGACGGCTGCCGCCCCGGCTCCGTTCACCACTATTTTAACGTCACAGATATTCTTCCCCGCAACCTCAAGGGCATTCTTCAGTCCCGCTGCGGAAATTATCGCTGTGCCATGCTGGTCGTCGTGCATGACCGGTATGTCGAGCGTCCGCTTCAGTCTCTCCTCTATATAGAAGCACTCCGGAGCCTTGATGTCCTCGAGGTTTATCCCTCCGAACGTTGGCGCTATCCGCTCCACGGCCTCGCAGAACTTCACGGGGTCTTTCTCGTCAACCTCGATGTCGAACACGTCTATGCCTCCGTAAATCTTGAAGAGCAGCCCTTTGCCTTCCATGACGGGCTTCCCGCTCATCGCGCCGATGTCGCCAAGTCCGAGCACTGCCGTCCCGTTGCTTATCACCGCCACGAGGTTTCCCTTGTCGGTATATCTGTACGCATCGTCCGGATTGTTGTGTATCTCAAGGCACGGGAATGCCACTCCCGGCGAATATGCAAGGCTGAGGTCTGTCTGTGTGCGGTGAGCCTTTGTCGGCCTCACCTCTATCTTGCCCGGTCTTCCACTTTCATGGTATGCCAAGGCAGCCTCTCTCGAAATCTTTACCATAAGAACCTGTGTTTTCTTTATTATCCAAATAATCAATGCCTGGTTATGCACGCAGACATCATAAACTGTTGGCAAAGTTACAAATTATAGTGATAAAACAACAATCATTGGCATCTAAAAATCGCGGTGGCACAATAAATATTATAGGATCTGACGCGATGATGCAACAAACTCAACATTATTTTTAACCCCAATCGCAGATTATAGCTGGTTGCCCAGACAGATTGGTTGTTGTTGTTTGCAGGCTTAGCTGGCTACGTCAAGAAAAAACGACAGGCAAGATGCCGGCAAGCGGCTGCAAGCAGCCTGGGAACGGATATGAGACAACTGTTTCCGCGCAAATAAGATATTTGCTTCTGGATGATGATTAACAACTTTGCAATCTGGCGCGGACAATAAAGTAAATACGCCGGATTTGATCGGTAAATACGCCGAATTTGATCGGTAAATACGCCGAATTTGCCCAGCAAAAACGCCGAATTTACATTGCATTAAGACGCAAGTGGTAAAATCATTCGCGCCATGATGCGTTGTCGTTGGGTATTAACAGTGTGGAAACGAAATACTCGCTGGGAAGATACGGATTGCCCGTGGAAACAAACGGATTGCCTGCGGAGATAATACAAACATTGTTTTTAGCCCCAATCGCAGATTATAACCGGTTGCCCAGGCTGATTGGTTGTTGTTGTTTGCATGCGTAGCGGAAAACTGCGAATTGCGAATGACAGTAGCACAAAACAACAGAGAGGGCGACACCGCATGTGTTGGTGTCGCCCTCTCTTGTATGTTACCTGCAATCGCAGCAAGTTATTTTATTATGCCTTCCCCGACGAATATTTTCTTCAGTGCCTGCACGCCGCGCTCCACCTGCTCCTCCGTGTGGGTTGCCATGAGCGCGAAGCGTACCAAAGTGTCCTGCGGCGCACATGCCGGAGGTATCACCGGGTTGATGAACACGCCGTTGTCGTAAGCCAGTTTCGTGACGAGGAATGTTTTCTCCACATCGCGCACGTACAGCGGTATGATCGGGCTTTCGGTCTCTCCTATCTCGAAGCCCTCCTCGCGGAAACGTCGCAGCGCATACCTTGTCACCTTCCACAGGTGCTCCATGCGCTCCGGTTCCTTGCGTATTATGTGCAGAGCCTCCATTGCTGCAGCTGTGGCGGCAGGCGAGTTGCTCGCGCTGAAGATATATGTGCGGCAGGTGTGGCGCAGGTAGTTTATCGTGTCGAAGTCGGCCGCCACGAAGCCTCCTATGCTCGCAAGGCTCTTTGAGAAAGTTCCCATTATGATGTCAACATCGTCGGTTACACCGAAATGGTCGCATACGCCGCGGCCTTCACGACCGAAGACCCCAAGGCCATGTGCTTCGTCAACATAAATGCTCGCGTTGTATTTCTTCTTCAGCCGGACTATTTCAGGAAGGTTTGCCAGGTCGCCCTCCATCGAGAACACCCCGTCAACGACAATCAACTTGATGGATTCCGGACGGCATTTCTGCAACTGCTTTTCCAAGTCAGCCATGTCGTTGTGCTTGAATTTCATGCATGTGGCGAACGATAGCCGTCTGCCATCAACGATTGAAGCATGGTTGCGGTCGTCACATATAATGTAATCCTCGCGCCCACAGACATTAGCCAGCACCCCTGAGTTTACGGAGAAACCTGTCGAGAACACCAGAGCATCCTCCTTGCCCTCGAACTCGGCAAGTTCCTTCTCGAACCTGACGTGCAGGTCAAGCGTTCCGTTAAGGAAACGGCTCCCGGCGCATCCCGTACCGTATTTGTCTATCGCAGCCTTCGCCGCCGCCTCCACACGCGGGTCGCCTGTCAGACCAGTGTAGGCGTTGCTTCCGAACATCAGGACATGATGGCCTCCCATGTTCACCTCAGTGCCTTGTTTGCCTACTATTTCCTTGAAATATGGATAAACGCCGGCAGTCATGAATTTCTGCGGTTCACGGTATTTCTTGAATTTTTCTTGTAATAGTCCCATTTATGTAATTTAAGAGTAGGTTGCCCACTTAATTCAATTCAGGCTGCAAAGATACAAAAAAAATCAATCCGATTATGTTTTCTTTCGTAGAAAGTTACATTTTAATTAAATTTATAATACAACATGATTGACTTTCAACCCAATTGTACTAAATTTGCAACACAAACCATGATGAAGGAAATAACATTCATAATGAATCCCATTTCCGGCACAGGAAGCAAAAACGGGCTGCCGGAACTTATAGACAGGTGCATCGACAAAGGCAAGTTCAACTATGACATTGCCTTTACCGAGCGTGCAGGACATGCCACGCAGCTTGCCACAGAGGCTGTGGCCAAGGGCAAGGACATCGTGGTTGCAGTGGGAGGCGACGGCACGGTGAACGAGATTGGCCGGGCACTGGCTCACACCGGCACGGCCATGGCGATACTGCCGTGCGGCTCGGGCAACGGGCTGGCACGCCACCTGATGCTTCCGATGAACCTGAAAAAATCCATAGAGACAATAAACCGCTGCGTGATACACGAACTTGACTACGGGGTGATAAACGGCATGCCTTTCTTCTGCACATGCGGCATGGGCTTTGATGCCTTCGTCAGCATGAAGTTCGCCGAGGCCGGGAAGCGCGGGCCGATAACATACGTCGAGAACGTGCTGCGCGAGGGGCTGCGCTACAAGCCAGAGACGTATATAATAACCGATGAAAGCGGGACAAAACATCACAAGGCCTTTCTCATATCGTGTGCCAACGCGTCGCAATATGGCAACAACGCATACATCGCCCCGCAGGCATCAATGAGCGACGGGATGCTCGACGTGATAATAATGGAGCCATTCGACGTGTTCGATGCGCCACAGATAAGCATCGACCTGTTCGCGAAAACGATAGGAAACAACAGCAAGATAAAGATGCTCAAGGCGAGCCGGCTGCTGATAAAGCGGCAGCACGAAGGTTACATACACTACGACGGCGACCCCATTCTGACTGGGAAGGAAATCGAGGTGCATGTTGAGCACAAAGGGATAAAGATTGTTGTGAACCCTGATGCCGACAAGTCGAAGCGCAGGCCGGCAAGAGTGGTGAATGCGTTGAGCGAGGCATTCAACACCCTCCGGGACGACATGAACAGCAACCGCAGGTCAATCCTCGCACTCAACAAAAAGATACTCCGCAGGCTGAACAGCATTTGACCGCACGCTAGAATCCTTCCACGCACATGCCACCACACGGCTGCGGCACACTCCCTGAGTGACCGTTGTCAGTATGCGCGCCGGGCGAAAATCTTTGTCCCAACACGAACCATGGTTGACCGGCACTCAACGGCTACGGCATAGTCGTTGCTCATTCCCCACGAACGCTCACAGAAGCGGTCGTCATCACGGAAATACTCTGCCTTCACCTCATCGAAGAAGTCTGCCGCCAGCAGCATCTCTCGCCTTATCACATCTTTGTCATCAACGTTGCTCGCCATCATCATCAGCCCACATATTGCCACGTTGTCCAGTGCGCGCCACTCGCCGGCGGCGAGCATCCCTCGGCAGGCATCGAGCGAGAAACCATATTTTGTCTCCTCCTCAGCGATGTGTAGCTCGAGCAACACCTTTATAACGCGGTCGTTTTTCTTTGCGTGCTTGTCTATTTCCCTGAGCAACTTGAATGAATCAACGGCATCAATCATCGAAATGTATGGCGCGATGTATTTCACCTTGTTAGTCTGCAAATGCCCTATGAAATGCCACTCGATGTCTTTCGGCAGCACTTCCACCTTCTGCCTTATCTCCTGCTCGTGGCTCTCGCCGAAAATCCTCTGCCCCACAGCGTATGCCTCCTCTATGTCCTCCACAGGGTGGTACTTGCTAACAGCCACGAGTTTCACGCCGGCAGGCAGTTCTGCCAGCACGCTTTTCAGATTTTCCCTGACGTTTTTTTCCATTTTGCTTGTCAAATTTACAGGATTAAAACATTATGTTTCCTTCCGTGCGTGATGCCACGGAATTTCCCCAGGACAGTGCGGATGCGCCTGTCATTGCTCGTATTCGGGCTTGTCATCGCCTTCTTCCTCAGCCTTGTCCTTTGGCACAGTGTATTCATACACGTCCATGATCAACGTTTCCGACAGCCCCACGACAACATAGTCGTTCATTGTCGTCCCCATAACGGCATTTATGTTCTTCAGTGCCGACTCCAGCGACGCGCCCTGCACGAGGTAGCTCACGGCAGACCTCTTTTCCTTGCCGCTCTTCTCGTCTATGATTATGAACTGCAGCCTGGCCCTGAACCACCTGTCGTCCGACGGTGCGTCGCTGAAGAAAATCTCACCGTATGTTGCAGGCCGTATGCTCCTCACCTCGAAATCGCCGCTTATGTAACTCGACATCTCCTCAGTGATGCGCTGCTCGGCCTCGGTGAAACTGAGCGCGTCAACGACATACAACTCGCTGACCTTCTTCTGCTGGCCGTCATCCATTATCTTTTCAAAACTCACTTTTGTCTCGAACCATTTTGTAACTCTGCTTCTCATATTCTCGATTTTATTATTGAATGTGGGATTTCAAACGGCAAAAGTAATGAATAATCCATAGCACGCCAAAAATAAACCCACTTTATTTTCCATAAAAGGAAAAAACAACAAAAGCGCACATTTTAACTTGGAATATTTCTTTTTCTAAAAAATATTCCGTATTTTTGCGACAGAATCAAATAAAGTAATGCAAGAACAATAACCATTAAAACAACACTGAAATGAAAAAAACTCTTTTAATAACAATCGCAATGCTCGCGACAATAAGCGTACATGCACAGACAATACGCAAGGGAGACAGTTTCTTCGACGGCCAGACACTTTACACATGCCAGGAAATACGCATGGGGAATGTCGCCTACTTGGTTGGCAACGACTACTCTGAGCTTACCCTGAAAAAAGAAGGCAAAAAGCCGGGAATGTACATTCTCGTACCAAGCCGGCAGGGTGAAGATGCGCCATTCGGCGCGCAGTTCGGATGGCGGGTGCAGTATATCAGGCAGGAAGGCATGTATTTCCTTGCCGTGAGAAACAACAACAACAACATCGTATGGACAATGGTGCTTACGCCAGACAAAATAGAGTACTGCCTGGAACAAAACCGCAGTTGGAAGGAAGCAAGCACGCTGGATATTTCCACATACCTTATGAACCGAGACCAAGTCAGAGACATTCCGAAAGATGCTCTGCGAATAATGCGCAACACGATACTCGCAAGGCATGGCTACCGGTTCAATTCACCGGATCTGGCGGAGTACTTTTCCAGAAAGGCATGGTACAAACCACGAGCAAACAACAACTCCATACGCCTGAGCATAATAGAGCAGACAAACATCGAACTGATCAAAGCAGAGGAGGCAATGCCAAATTCGCAACGGAATTGCAACGAGGAAGACTTTGACTACAGCAAAATAGATTATTGACGTTCTGACAGTTGAACATATTGCAGACAATCATTGTCATGCCCAACATGATTTCGTACCATTGCAAGCTACTCCTGGCGGACAGTCCGGTTGTCTGAACCCGCCATTAAGCAAAAGCGTGGCGGAATAAATGAATACTTGTAAGTTCCGTACAAGCGGCAAAGACGTGCAGGCAACATAATGCGGCAAGAACGGAGTTGCCGTTTGCAAAAAACACCTTTATTACCGTCGCATTGCCATTCCACGCCACAAAAACGGCACGGATTATTTGGCATTTATGCCAATAAGTCGTAATTTTGCAAGTTGAAAACATGAACTTCGCTTTATACACCGCAAGGAAAATTTACAACGACAAGGGCGACAGACGAAAGGTGAGCCGCCCCGCGATAAGGATTGCCACGGCAGGAGTGGCGATAGGACTTGCCGTGATGATCGTAAGCGTCAGCGTTGTGCTGGGCTTCAAGCACACCATAAGGGACAAGGTGATCGGCTTCGGCAGCCACATAACAGTGACCAATTTCCTCGCGCTACAGGACGACCGACCCTACCCCATCTCGATGAACGACAGCATAATGGAAGCCATTAAAAGCATCGACGGAATAAAGCATGTGCAGAGATATGCCATGAAACAGGGCATACTGAAGACCGAAAACGACTTCATGGGCGTTATGTTCAAAGGCGTGGCGGAGGACTATGACACCACATTCATACACGACAACCTCGTGGAGGGCGCAGTGCCGAAGTTCAGCTCGGAGGCCGGGAGCAACAAGATACTAATATCGAAGACAAACGCAGACAAACTCGGACTGAAGTCCGGCGACAGGGTTTTCGCATATTTCATAAATGGAAACGACGTGAGGGCGAGGCGGTTCAACGTCGCCGGCATATACCAGACCAACCTGACGAAATTCGACAACGCGATTTGCTTCTGCGACCTTTACACCGCCGTGAAACTAAACAACTGGGAAAAGGATCAGGCAAGCGGCGCGGAAATAACCGTTGACAACTACGACAGACTCGCCACCGTGGAAAAGACCATCGTCAAGAGAGTGAACCGCACAACCGACAGGCATGGCGAGACCTACTCATCGGCGACTGTTGAACAGTTGAATCCGCAGATATTCACATGGCTCGACCTGCTCGACCTGAACGTGTGGATCATCCTTGCGCTGATGGTGTGCGTGGCAGGCATAACTATGATTTCGGGCCTGCTAATAATAATACTTGAACGGACGAACATGATTGGCGTGATGAAGGCACTCGGAGCGCGCAACAGGACTATACGGCACACCTTCCTGTGGTTCGCCGTATTCATCATCGGCAAGGGGATGCTGTGGGGCAATGTCATAGGGATAGGACTTACGGCACTTCAGTATTTCACCAGCATAGTGTCGCTCGACCCAACGACATACTATGTGAACACGGTGCCGGTTGAATTTGACATGCCATTGATTGCCACAATAAACATAGCCACGCTCATCGTATGCGTAGCAGCACTGATAGCACCAAGCCATCTCGTATCATTCATACACCCGGCAAAGTCCATGAGATACGAATGACCGCAACTGGACGATGTCCGTTTATTCCTTTTTCTTGTTCTAAACATGCAGTTTACAATCAATAAGGGATAATTATATACATAACGGCCACAAATAATGCACAAAACATTTGCAAATGAGCAAATAAGAACTTACCTTTGCACAAAATTTAGTCGACTGTGCAACGCAAGCACAAAAAACCTGAATGTTTTTAGAGATATGGAAATTCCTAAATTCAACTCGATAATTCAGAAAAGCATAATCGAGAATTGGGACATGGATGCCCTCACAGACTACAAGGGCGTTACGTTGCAATACAAAGATGTGGCTCGTAAAATCGAGAAACTGCACATAATGTTCGAGAGCAGCGGAGTGAGGAAAGGTGACAAGGTGGCGATGTGCGGACGGAACAGCGCAAACTGGGCCGTGGCATTCCTTGCAACACTGACATACGGAGCCGTGGCAGTGCCGATACTTCACGAGTTCACGCCTGACCAGGTGCATAACATCGTGAACCACTCGGAGGCGAAACTGCTGTTCGCGGGAGACGTCATGGCACCGATGCTGGACGCCACGAAGATGCCGGGACTCGAGGGAATAATCTACATTCCGGACTATTCGCTCGTGCTGTCGCGAACCGAAAGACTGACATACGCACGGGAACACCTTAACGAAATGTACGGACGCAAATACCCCAAGTATTTCAGGAAGGAACATGTCGACTACTATGTGGAACAGTCACCTGACGAACTGGCACTAATAAACTACACGAGCGGAACAACGGGTTTTTCCAAAGGAGTGATGATCCCGTACCGCGCGCTGTGGAGCAACTACGACTTTGCCATGGATGTTATTGGCAAAAAACACGTCAAGCCTGGGTCAAACACGCTCAGCATACTCCCGATGGCACACATGTACGGCATGTCGTTCGAGTTCATTTTCGAGTTCCTGAACGGTTGCCACATCTTCTACCTAACAAGAGTCCCGTCACCGGCAATCATAGCAAAGGCCTTTGCCGACGTAAGACCGTCGATAGTGGTCTCCGTCCCGCTTATCATTGAGAAAATAATAAAGAAAAAAGTGTTCCCGAAACTACAGAACCACCGCATGAGATTGCTTATGAACATGCCGGTGATTAACAAGAAGGTCAGGGAAAAAATATGTGAGCAGATGGTAAACTCGTTCGGCGGCAACTTCTACGAGATAATCATCGGGGGGGCAGCCTTCAACCGTGACGTCGAGAAATTCCTGCAAGAGATTGGCTTCCCGTACACCGTGGGCTACGGCACTACAGAGTGCGCGCCGATTATATGCTACAGCGACTGGAAACACTTCGTGCCGGGGAGCTGCGGCAAGGCCGTGAAGAACATGGAGGTGAAGATTGATAGCAGCATGCCGGAAGTAGTGCCGGGAGAAATCCTCACACGCGGCCCTAACGTAATGCTGGGATACTACAAGAACGAGGAGGCCACGAGAGAGGCCATAGACAGCGAGGGATGGCTCCACACCGGCGACCTCGGCACAATGGATTCCGACGGAAACGTCTTCATAAAGGGACGCAGCAAGAACATGCTGCTCGGCGCAAACGGGCAGAACATATACCCCGAGGAGATAGAGGACAAACTGAACTCGATGCCGCTCGTTACGGAGAGCATCATCATACAAAAGGACGAAAAACTCATCGGACTGGTTTATCCGGACTACGATGAGGTGAAGAACATCGGACTGTCGAAGGATGAGCTTGACAGCATCATGGAACAGAACAGACAGGAACTGAACTCCGCCATGCCGGCATACAGCAAGATTTCGACGATAAGACTCTATGATGAGGAGTTCGAGAAGACACCGAAAAAAAGCATAAAGCGTTTCCTGTACCAGGGCTGAAAGGACACCACCTGACGTTTTCATACAAAAAGCGGGCGGGGCTGCCGTAACATCACGGCAATCCCGCCCACTCTGTATGTTCAGGCTTGTGGGGCTTGTCCCTCCCCATCAAGTCCAGCCATTCATCTCTTTGTCACACCAGTGATGAGCCGCTGGAGCGTCTCCTTGGCATCTCCAAGCTCGAGATAAACGCCGTGGTCGCGGGTGTAAAGCGGATTTTCCACACCTGCATAACCCGGCTTTAGGTCATAGTTGCATATCACCACCTCCGGAGCCTCGTCAACACTGAGCACCGGCATACCGTAAATCGGCGTTCCCTCGGCGTTGCGTGCCGCAGGGTTCAGAACGTCGTTTGCCCCGATGACCACGACAGCGTCAACGTTCTTGAAGTCGTCATTGATCTGGTCCATCTCATACAGTTTCTCGTATGGAACGTCTGCCTCTGCAAGAAGCACGTTCATGTGACCGGGCATACGTCCTGCCACCGGGTGTATGGCGAAACGCACCTCCGTGCCACGGCTCTCGAGCAAGTCGGCAAGTTGCTTCACCTTATGCTGCGCCTGAGCCAGTGCCATGCCATATCCGGGAACTATTATAACACGCTTTGCGGCGGCGAGAACCTTGTCGGCGGAAGGTGCTTCGCCGTCTCCCGAGGGTGCTGCCTCTATCTGGCCATCAAGCACTTTCACCCTGTCTTCCAGTTTTGCAACGATGGCCTCCAGTTGCTTTACTCTTTCTTCTAATTTCATTACTCTTATTATTAGTTCTTTGTTTTCTTCCGAATTATCTGTTTCTTCAATCTTGCTGGGTGCTTTCCTGGCAGCACGCGGCACGAGGATGTTAATCAGGCTGCGGTTCATTGCCCGGCACATTATCTGTGTCAGCAACAGGCCCGATGCACCGACGATGCCACCTACGGCAACAAGGAAGATGTCGCTTATCGCCATACCTGCAATGGCACCTGCCACACCGGACAGGGAGTTGAGCAGGGAGATGGTTATTGGCATGTCCGCCCCACCGACGCGGATGGAGAACAACAGCCCGAACAGCGACGACGTTATGACACACGCCGCAATAACACTCAGACGGCTGTCCATCGTTCCCGCAACTATCAACCCGATTGTCAGCAGAAGGAAAATTACCGTCAGGGACGAATGCCACGGCCATATCACAGGCCGCTGTGACAGAACGCGGTGAAGTTTGCCAGCAGCAACGAGACTGCCGACGAGCGTCACCATACCCACGGCGATGGCAAGCATAGACGTGAGTAGCATGAACGGCATGTAGCCATTGGTGTTTATTGCCTCAATCTGCTCTGCGCTGAAGCCCACCTGCGTGGCAGAGAGCACGCCGACCAATGCCGAGGCGCCACCGCCGAGACCGTTGAACAACGCCACAAGCTGGGGCATCTGTATCATCTTAACGCGGCTGGCCATCATTCCGCCAATCAAAGCGCCAACGAGGATTGAAGGATAGATTGTCCACGCACTGGCGACACCACTGAAACAAAGTGTCGCGACGACACCGGCCAGCATGGCAAGGGCAGAGAGCAGATTGCCGCGCACTGCGCTACCCACCTTGCTCATCATCGATATACCTGCAAGCACGGCAACCGCCAGTACTGCACTGATTATGATTTGCACTGTTGCCATAGGTCAGTTCTTTTTCTTCTTGTTGAACATCTGAAGCATACGGTGGGTTATGCCGAATCCTCCGAAAACATTTATCGCCGCCAACACGATAGCAATACATCCCAAAAGCTGTACCAGGACACATTCGCCTCCGGCAACCTTGCCGCCTACGAGGGCAAAGCCGGTAGCCGTTATCGCACCCACTATCGTCACGCCCGACAGGGCATTCATGCCCGACATCAACGGAGTGTGGAGCAGGCTTGGCACATTCTTTATAATGAAATAGCCCGCTATCGTGCATGCAATGAATACGGCCACCAATATAAATGGATTAATCATTGTATGTCAAAGGTTTAACGTTATTTACAAACAGACAAGGGTTAAAGGCAGAGTGCCATGTGAAGATAACACTCGCACGGCATTTCGCCCTTAACCCCCTTATGTCAATATCGACTAAAGCCCCATTGCCTCGCGGGCACCGGCGTGAACGAGTTCACCGTCGATGCAGACAAGGCTCTTGTTGATCACTTCGTCCGTGCGGTCAAGGTTCACCTTGCCGTCCTTGACGAGATATTTAACAAGGTTGTACACGTTGTTTGCAAACATCCACGTGGAACTTGTTGGCAGCAAGCCCGGGATATTCTTCACACCCATCAGCGTAACGCCGTGTTTCTTCTCTATGCCTCCAGCCGGTGTCAGTTCGCAGTTGCCACCCTGGTCGATCGATATGTCAACGATTACGGAGCCGCGCTTCATGCCCTTCACCATTTCCTCTGTTATGATAATCGGAGCCACCTTGCCGGGGATAAGCGCAGAGCAGAACACAACGTCCATCTGCTTTATCGTGTCGTTGAGTTTCTCGCGCTCAACAACGAGAACATCGTCTGGCAGACGCTTTGCGTAGCCACCCTCGCCGACGGCGAGTTCTGCGGGAACACCCGTGTCGGCAACCTTTGCTCCGAGCGAGCTTGCGTTCTCGGCAGCCATCGGACGGATGTCGGCAGCGTATGTTATCGCGCCGAGACGCTTTGCCGTTGCCAATGCCTGAAGACCGGCAACACCGACACCGATAACCATCACCTTGGCAGGCTCTATCTTGCCGACAGCCGTGAACATCTGCGGCATGAAAGTGGTCAGGTGGTTCGCAGCCATAAGGATGCCCTTGTAGCCTGCGCAAGTGCTCATCGACGTCAGCGCGTCCAAGTTCTGAGCGCGTGAGATGCGGGGGATGCCATCGAGCGTGATTGCCGTCACGCCTTGCTTGGTGAGTTTCTTCACCATCTCGTGGTTCACCGGCGAAGCAGGGTGAATGAACGTTATGAGATACTGCCCCTTGTGCATCATCTCAACCTCGTGCTTGCCGAGCGCCTCGTTGAACAGAGGCTCCTTCACCTTGAGGATTATCTCAGCATTGTCATAGACCTCAGCCGGGCCGTCAACCATCTTGGCGCCAGCCTTGACATAGTCCTCGTCGTGATAGAGCGCGCCGTCGCCCGCCGACTTCTCCACAAGCACTTCAAAACCGTCTTTCACAAACTTACCCACAGTCTCCGGGGTAGCCGACACACGATCCTCGTCGTGCATGATTTCCTTTGGAATTCCAATAATCATAATTAAAGTTGATTTAAGATTAAACTTTCACGTGTATTTTGGTGTACAAAATTACTATTTTAATTCATTCGTTGTCACTTCACCAACTGTTTTGTTCTTCTTTTTAGTGATAATTAACTTATGGCAATCCAAGGTTATACACTTATTGCCGCTATTCCAACTGATTCCTGTACACAAAATCCAACGTATTGCCATCTTTGTCCTTCCATGCATGCCACCCGTTTTCGCTGCGGCCAAGGCAAAAAGACGCAGCAGTACTTGGACTATTAAAAGTTGTATCGGCATCAAGTTCCAACTTCCCATTACAAATATGCGTGTACTCATTTACCATTCTTTGACGCTTATCTTTCCATGTTAAAGAAGGAGTTGAGCTGTTTGCTATCGTACTGCCTTTCAAAATCGTAAATCCATTACTGTGATAGAAGCCACGAGCCTCACAGCCACGTCCTGCTGCGAAAAAGACATGCTCTTCCTTTGGCCTTGCAATGTCAAATATACTGCAACCAGTAAATGAAGTGAGAAACTTCACATCTTCAAAGAACTCGTCCATATCATCTTTCCTATACTCAGGCAGGTTTGGGGCTTTGGGTGTCTGTTTGTTTTCGTTAAGCACAAAAGTGTTTGAGGCCTTTGCCTCCTCTATCGCCTTGTATTCCAAATACTGCACATCAGCCTTGGTCATGGCTGCATCCTTGGATATAAACAGCAATGCTTTCTGCCAAAATGCTTTTTTGCTATCATGATCCCTTACCCGCTCGCGGAAATTCTCAGTCTCACCAATGTATGCCTTGGGCTTTGTCGTCTCATCCTCACCCAACAAGATATAGAAAGCGGGTGTCCGCAATTCATCTCGCTCGTTCAATATAGAAATATTGGAACGTGGAATCACATACATCTGGCAAATCTTATTACTGATAAATACATACTGTGTCCCTTTAGGATCAGCATCTATCAAATATGTTGTTACCGTCTTTCCCATAATTAATAATGAGTTACATGCCCTTGGAAAAAAAGATGTTCTTAGGTCTTGTTAATCCGCAAGCATTTTTATAACAAAAACACCCATGGGCTGCAATAAGAAGCCCAGTATATTTGCCATGTTTGGAAACTACAGTTGACTTAGTGAAATGAGCAAAAGCCAAGCAAGAAACCGAAATGACGCGTCAAAGATATAAAATAAAAACGAAAAAACATCAAATCTTTTTGCGAAATGTTTCCAGTCATGGAAATATGTATGTGTCTGCCTTCGGTAAAAGTCATCATAGTGAATGGGCAGTGGTCGACTCTGCGGTATACGATTTCAAGACAACGATTTCACATATTTTTTCATTGCGGCATCTTATAATTGAATTATTTTACCTAATTTTGCAGGGAATTTCGGAACGGGCACAGGCAAAGACCCGCATCAGTATAACAACAAGAATAACAATGAAATATATAATAGTACCAGACAGGAAAGAGCCCAAGCAACTGCCGTTCTACTTCGCCGTGGAGGAACATGTGGCGACAAAATACACCGATGACGACTATTTCTTCGCGTGGCAGGTGGAGCCGACGGTGATGCTCGGGCGCAACCAACTGATTGACAACGAGGTGAACGTGGAATACTGCCGCGACAACGGCGTGCATATCTTCCGGCGGAAAAGTGGCGGAGGATGTGTCTATGCCGACGATGGCTGCATACAGTTCTCGCACATCTCGTTCGCCGAGAGCGTTAACGTTGCCTTCGGCGAGTACATGAAGCGTGTGGCCGAGCTGCTGCAGGGCATAGGCATCGACGCGCAACTGTCAGGGCGAAACGACATTCTCGTGGGCGGCAGGAAAGTGGCGGGCAGCGCGTTCTACCGCCTGAGGAAACGCAGCGTGCTGCACAACACCGTGCTTTTCGACACACGCCTCGAGCATCTGTCGAAGGCGCTCACGCCATCGCACGAGAAACTGCAGAGCAAGGGAGTGCAGTCGGTGAGCCAGAGGGTTGAGAACATCGGGAGCCACACAAACATGTCGATAGCCGAGTTCATGGCCTACGCACGCAGGTATATGTGCGGCACGGAGGAACTTGTGCTTACAGACGATGACATGGGCGAGATAGCACGCATAGAGAAGGAACTGGCATCAGACAACTTCGTGTATGGCAAGAACCCCAAGTTCACAGAGATGAGGAAAAAGAGATTTGCAGACATAGGGACGCTGGAGGCAAGAATAGAACTGAAGAACAATGTGATAACAGACATGAACTTTGCCGGCGACTTCTTCCTCACGGGCGACCTTGACCGCGAACTGATCGACGTGCTGCACGGCGTGCCGTTCACGCGCGAGGCGGTGGAAGCGAGGCTCAACGGCACAGACCTGTCTGCGATCATACGCGGGCTGACCCTGCCGAGGCTGCTGCGGCTGCTCTTCGGACGGCCGCCACACGTCAGCAAGCCCGACTGGCTGAAAATCGACCTCACGTCAACACACGACTACGGCGAGACGGCAAGCGTCATCGCGAAGCACCACCTCAACACGATATGCACGAGCGGCCTCTGCCCAAACCGCACCGAGTGCTGGGCGGCACGCACGGCGACCCTGATGATCGGGGGGAACGTATGCACGCGGAAATGCAAGTTCTGCAACACGCAGACCGGAAAGCCAGGACGGCTCGACCCAGACGAGCCGAAAAACGTGGCAGAATCGGTAAAGGCTCTCGGACTGCGCTATGCCGTGATAACATCGGTTGACCGCGACGACCTCGACGACTACGGCGCGGCGCACTGGGTGGAAACGATAAGGTGCATAAAGAAGGAGAACCCGGACACGATACTTGAGGTGCTGATACCCGACTTCATGGGCGACCGTGACCTCATTTCGATGGTCATGGCGGAACGCCCCAACGTGGCCGGACACAACATGGAGACCGTGCGGCGGCTGACGCCGGGCGTGCGCAGCGTGGCACAATACGACCGCAGCCTCGACGTTCTGGCGGCGATAACCGAGTCGGGGGTGATGGCGAAGACCGGGTTCATGGTGGGACTGGGCGAGACCGAGGAGGAGGTGGAGCAACTGATGGACGACATCCTCGCCACAGGCTGCCGCCGCCTGACCATCGGACAGTACCTGCAACCAACGTCTAAACACCTGCCCGTGGCGGAATACGTCACGCCGGAGCAGTTCGCCAAATACAAGCAGACGGCACTGAAGAAGGGCTTCAAATTCGTGGAGAGCGGCCCGCTCGTGCGCTCATCATACCATGCCGGGCGCGCGTTCGCCACAAAATAGCAGTCGGCCAACCGCATACCAGCCGCAGACTGATGCCCTTCCGCAACGCAAATTCGGCGTATTTGGTCAGTAAATTCGGCGTATTTGGTCGGTAAATTCGCCGTATTTGGTCGGTAAATTCGCCGTATTTACTTTGTTGGAACACACCAAACGCCATGCGAGTGAGTGCCAACTGTAAATCAAAACCCGGGGAACGGAAATTCCCCGGGTTTTGATTTTATGGCTTGCATCAAGTCACAATGCATGCCAGTGCCTTTTACGGCCACAACATGCCGGTCTCTTTGGCGGCAAGTGCGGCTATTCCTCCGCGCCGCAGCTGGCGACCTTGAAACTGTCGAGGTCTTCTGACCTGAAGTTCCTTATGTATGCCGACTTGCCGAGTACGCTCTCCTCCGTCATGCGCACATACACCTCTGCCGACTTGCCGAACAGTTCCGGCGCGCGTGCCGCATCCTCGATCAGCAGCAGCGACATTATTATCTCGGCAGTCATGTCATAAAGACGACGCGCGAGGAAGTCCTGCGCCTCCTGGTTTCCAAGTTCCTTGACGCGGTTGAGCGACTCCTCATACAAACCGACGAGGGTCTCCACGCGCGACTTCAGTGCGGCATCAGTGCCCTCGGCGGGCAGCCCGGCAAGCATCTCCTTTATTATACCGGGCAGCGTGCCGTTGGTGATATAGCGTATCGCGGCAACCACCTGCAACTGCGTCGTGCCTTCATAAATGGAGAAGATGCGCGCATCGCGGTACAGACGCTGGCACTTGTACTCCATGATGAAGCCCGAACCACCGTGTATGGAGATGGCGTCGTATGCGTTCTGGTTGGCATACTCCGAGTTCATTCCCTTTGACAGGGGCGTGAAAGCATCGGCAAGGCGGTTGTATCTCTTCATCTCCGCACGCTCCTCGGGAGTGAGCTTGCGGTCGCGCTGTATGTCCTCGAGGCACTTGTATATATCGACATACATCGCCGTCTGGTACAGCAGCGAGCGGCCGGCGTCGAGCTTTGCCTTCATGCGGCTTAGCATGTCATATACCGCCGGGAAGTTGACGATTTTCTCTCCGAACTGCGCCCTCTCCCTGGCGTATGCCAATCCCTCGTTGTAAGCCTCCTGCGACACGCCCACCGACTGCGCCGCTATGCCGAGGCGCGCGCCGTTCATCAGGGCCATGACATATTTGATAAGCCCCATGCGCGTGCTTCCGCACAGTTCGGCTCTTGCGTTCTTGTAAGTCAACTCGCACGTCGGGCTGCCGTGTATGCCAAGTTTGTTCTCTATGTGGCGCACGTCCACGCCGCCGTCGCGCTTGTCGTAGATAAACATCGACAGTCCGCGCCCGTCGCGAGTGCCCTCTTCCGAGCGCGCCAGGACGAGGTGTATGTCGGAGTCTCCGTTGGTTATGAAACGCTTCACTCCGTTGAGCCTCCAGCACTTCTCCTCCTCGTCGTATGTGGCCTTCAGCATGACGCGCTGCAGGTCGGAGCCGGCATCCGGCTCGGTGAGGTCCATCGACATCGTCTCTCCTGCGCAGATGCGCGGTATATACCTGTCGCGCTGCTCGTCGTTGCCGAACTCATAGAGTGTGTCGATGCACGACTGCAGGCTCCAGATGTTCTGGAAGCCGGCATCGGCTGCGGATATTATCTCGCTTAGCATTGAGAAGGTGATGTTCGGCACGTTCAGTCCGCCGTACTTGCGTGGCATTGACACGCCCCACAGCCCGGCCTTCCGTGTGGCCTCGATGTTCTCCAGCGTCTTCGAGGCATACACCATGCGCTTGTTCTCGAGGCGCGGTCCCTCGATGTCAACATCCTCGCTGTTCGGCTCGATAATGTTTGCGGCGATGTCGCCTGTAATGTCAAGAATCTGCTTGTAGTTCTCTATGGCGTCCTCGTGGTCCACGGGGGCATAGTCGAACTGGGCGGCATCAGCAAATCCCTTTTCCTTGAGTTCCACGACCCTTTTCATCAACGGGTGATGAAGGTGGAACTCCAATTCCGGATGGTCACTATAATAATTTGCCATAATAAAATCCTATTTACTGTTCTCTTTGTAATATTTTATGAGTTTAGGCACGACCTCCTCCACCTTGCCTACAATAACATAGTCGGCAATGCGGTTTATCGGCGCGTCAGGATCTGAGTTCACCGAAATGATTATGCCCGAGTCCTGCATCCCGGCGATGTGCTGTATCTGCCCGGAGATGCCGCAGGCGATGTACACCTTCGGGTGGACGGTGACACCCGTCTGCCCTATCTGGCGGTCGTTGTCGCAGAACCCCGCATCGACGGCGGCGCGGCTGGCGCCCACCTCGCCGTGAAGTTCCTTGGCAAGGCTGAAAAGTATGTCGAAGCCTTCCTTCGAGCCCATGCCGTAGCCACCGGCGACGACGATTGGCGCGCCCTTGAGGTTGTGCCTTGCAGCCTCGACTTGGCGGTCGAGCACCCTCACTACTCCTGCAACGGCCATGTCAACATATCCCTTCACGTCGGGGTAAACCACCTCACGGCGTGCCTCGCCGTCATACACGGCCTTCTGCATCACGCCACTGCGCACCGTCGCCATCTGCGGGCGATGGTCGGGGTTGACGATTGTGGCAACTATGTTTCCGCCGAAAGCCGGGCGTATCTGGTAGAGAAGGTTCTTATAAACTTTTTTCTCCTTCTTTTCCTCATAGTCACCGATCTCAAGTTCGGTGCAGTCTGCCGTCAGTCCGCTGGTGAGCGATGACGACACCCTCGGTCCGAGGTCGCGTCCGATCACTGTTGCGCCCATCAGGCAAATCTGCGGTTTTTCCTCCTTGAACAGGCTCACGATGATGTCGGTGTGCGGTGCGGAGGTGTATGGGAAGAGCCCCTCTGCATCGAAGACGAACAATTTGTCAACTCCATACGGCAGTATCTGCTCCTCCACCTTGCCCTTTATGCCTGTGCCGATTGCCACGGCGTGCAGCTCCACGGCAAGCTGGTTGGCAAGTTTGCGGCCTTTTGTGAGCAATTCCTGTGAGACCTCGGCAACTTCCGTCCCCTCAATTTCTATATATACAAAAACGTTATTCATAACTTATCCGATGATTTTTTCTGCGAGTAATTCCTTTATCAGACTGTCGATGTCGCTGTCGCTTGCTGTCAGTGTCTTGCTCTCCTTGGCCTGGAACACGATGTTCCTGACGGCCTTCACCTTCGTCGGCGAGCCAGCCAGTCCGCACTGTGCCGCATCGCCGTCAACGTCTGCCACGCTCCACTCGTTCAGCGTGAGGTATGGGCGTTCCTCGTAGAGTTTGTCATACGGCGTTCCATCCTTTGGCCTTTCCATAGGACAGGTGGCCCGCTTGTACTTCATAACCAGCTTTGCGTTTGCCGGCCGGCACGGTGCGGCGCTTCCGTTCACCGTTATCACCACCGGCAGCGGAGCCTCCACGGTCTCCACCCCGCCGTCGATGTGGCGGCGTATCGTGGCCTTGCCGTTTTCTATCTTCAGTATCTCCTCTGCGTATGTCACCTGGTTAAGCCCGAGTTTCTGCGCCACCTGCGGCCCCACCTGGGCGGTGTCGCCGTCGATGGCCTGCCGCCCGCCGAGCACGATGTCAACATCGCCGATCTTCCTTATCGCCGTGGCAAGGGCATAACTCGTGGCGAGCGTGTCCGCACCGGCAAAGAGACGGTCGGTGAGAAGCCATCCGGTATCTGCGCCCCGGTACAATCCCTGGCGTATTATCTCGCCGGCACGCGGCGGCCCCATGGTAAGCACCCCCACGGTTGAGCCAGGGTTCTGCTCCTTAAGGCGCAGAGCCTGCTCCAGGGCGTTCAAGTCTTCGGGATTGAAGATGGCCGGGAGCGCAGCGCGGTTGACTGTACCCTCGGCAGTCATTGCGTCCTTGCCGACATTGCGTGTGTCGGGAACTTGCTTGGCAAGTACAACGATTTTCAATTTCATAAAACAAATAAATAATATAACAATATCTTTTTCAAGGGTGCAAAGTTAATCTTTTTTTACCGCGCAGCAAAAAAAACGCAATTAAAAAATGCACATACGGCATTGTGGTGTGCACACAACAAGGCATTTGTGCATGTTTTCGCACGGCCGCATACGGCCGACGTGGTGATGCGGCAACGGCAGGTGCCGCGAAAAAAAACATTAATTAGATGTAACACTTACGAAAATGTGGCTGAAAAATTATAGTATTTCATTCTATTTTCGTAATTTTGCAGCGTGATAAGAATGTAACGATCAAGAATAAAACCACGATATTTAAAATGAAGAAAATCGCATTCGCGCTACTGGCAGCCGCAGCGTTGTTGGCGACAACAAGCTGCAACAATGTAGAGACATACGCCGAGAAGATGGACAGAGAGAACGACGCCATAAAAATATTCCTTAAGAAAAAAGGCATAAAGACCATAAGCGAGGCACAGTTCGAGCAGCGTGGGTTCATGACAAACGTGTCAGACAACGAATACGTTCTTATAAACTCGTCAGGGGTTTATATGCAAATAGAGCGCAAGGGTTGCGGAGAGCCTATAAAGGACGGAGAGGTGGCGACGCCGGTGCTGTGCCGGTTCACCGAGACAAACATACTGACAGACTCGCTGCTCCTCGACAACAGGCTTTACAACTACCTGTCGGCACTGCCTGACAAGATGTTCGTGACGAACACGAGCGGCACGTTCACCGCCTCGTTCGACACCAACAACAGCCTCATGTATCAGGTATATGGCAGCGCGTCGGTGCCGTCGGGATGGCTAACACCGCTGCCGTACATAAACATCGGAAGGCAGAAAAG
Organism: uncultured Prevotella sp.; assembly: GCA_900548585.1. Taxonomy (GTDB): domain Bacteria; phylum Bacteroidota; class Bacteroidia; order Bacteroidales; family Bacteroidaceae; genus Prevotella. The sequence goes on from URLI01000004.1 coordinate 24,832, forward strand.
CAAAGGGGACGAGATTGCCAAGGTGAACCTCATCGTGCCTCACTCACAGGGACAGAGCTATGCCACCTTAGGGGTATATCCATGTTTCTACACAATAACATACGAGAGAGGCTTGTAAAATCCGCGAGAAAAGCATTGACAACAACATAACGCAACAGGAAATGACTCTGATAAAATCAATTTCGGGCATACGGGGAACGATTGGCGGCGCGACCGGCGACACGCTGAACCCGTTGGACATCGTCAAGTTTGTGACGGCATACGCCACGTTCATCAAGAGCAGGCGACGTCCCGGGGCAACGGGCAAGATTGTCGTTGGCAGGGACGCGCGAATTTCCGGCGAAATGGTGAAGAACGTTGTGTGCGGGACACTGATGGGCTTCGGCTACGATGTGATCAACATCGGGCTCGCCTCCACACCGACGACCGAGCTCGCCGTGCGCATGTCCGATGCCGACGGAGGGATAATAATAACCGCGAGCCACAACCCGAGACATTGGAACGCGCTGAAACTGCTAAACCACGATGGTGAGTTCCTGAACAAGGAAGACGGCGGCGAGGTGCTGCGCATTGCCGGTGAGGAGGATTTCGAATATGCCGACGTTGACCACCTGGGCAAATACACAGAGGATGACTCATTCGACCAGAAGCACATCGATGCCGTGCTGCGACTGCCATACGTTGACCGCGAGGCGATACGCAAGGCACGCCTCAACGTTTGTGTTGACTCGATAAACTCGGTGGGCGGCGTGATCCTGCCAAAACTGCTCGAGCAACTGCGCGTGTCATACAAGTTACTGAACGGCAGGCCGGACGGCGACTTCGCACACAACCCGGAGCCTTTGGAGAAGAACCTCGGGGGCATAATGGACGAGATGAGAAGCGGCCACTACGACCTCGGCATCGTTGTCGACCCCGACGTTGACCGCCTGGCATTCATCTGCGAGGATGGCAGTATGTTCGGCGAGGAATACACCCTGGTGTCCGTGGCAGACTATGTGATGTCGAGAATGGCGGAAGAGGGCAAAACAGCACCCGTGACGGTGAGCAACCTGAGCAGCACGCGCGCGCTGCGCGACGTGACAGAAACCCGGGGCGGCAGCTACCATGCGTCAGCCGTGGGCGAGGTGAACGTCACCACGAAGATGAAAGAGGTGGGCGCGGCTATCGGAGGCGAAGGGAACGGTGGCGTGATATACCCGGACTGCCACTATGGCCGCGACGCGCTCGTGGGCATAGCACTGTTCCTCAGCCTGCTGGCACGCAAGGAGACAAAGGCCTCAAAGCTGCGCAGGACGTTCCCGCAGTACTTCATCGCCAAGAACCGCATTGACCTCACGCCGCAGACCGACGTTGACGCGATACTCGAGAAAGTGAAGTCCATTTACTCAAACGAGCAGGTGAACGACATCGACGGCGTGAAGATTGACTTTGCCGACTCGTGGGTGCACCTGCGCAAGAGCAACACAGAGCCGATAATCCGCGTTTACAGCGAGGCGCCGACGATGGAACAGGCAGACGCGCTCGGCAAGAAAATCATGCAGGTGGTCTATGACATGCAGTGACGGCGGCACATGCCCGTCGCGGACATAATAATATATAAGGTGGCAGCAGGCAAGGCTGTCACCTTTTTTCCTTACAACCATCGCCCGTTGTCACGAAAGGATTATCCCTGTGGAAACGAGAAGCCCGTATGCGAACATGTTGCGCGCCGTCTCGCCAAGGACGGCATTCAGCGCGGCTCCCTTGCCAATCCTCTTCATCTTCATGTAAGAACCGTGGTGCAGGAACAGGTAAGGGAAAGGAAGCCACGCAGCGACCACATACCCGTATGCCACGAACACTGCCCCGGCAAGGAAGGCCACAATCCCGAGCGCGAGGTAGAGATGGCGGCTCGCCTGCTCCCCGAGGCGCACGCACAACGTGATTTTACCGGCGCGGCGGTCGTTGTCGATGTCGCGGTAATTGTTCACCACGAGCAGCGTGTCTATCACCAGTCCGCAAGCAAGCGCGGCAACAATGACGCACACCGTCAGCCCGCGTGTCTCGACATAGTAAGTGGCACACACCGGGACAAGCCCGAAAAACACGATGACAAGCACATCGCCCAGCCCGTGATAACTGAGGTGGGTGGTGTAAAGGAAGCAGAACGCCACACACACGGCACCGACAAGCAGCATCCAGGCTCCTCCGTAGAAAATCAGAGGCAGCCCGATGAGGCAGGCCATTCCTGTGGCAAGCGCGATGGCAACGCGCATCGCACCGACGCTCACCCACCCCTGCGCACACGCACGCTCCGGACCGAGGCGCGTCTCGTCGTCATTGCCACGCACGAAGTCGAAATAATCGTTGATGAAATTGGCGTCTATCTGCATGACAAATGCGAACAGCACGCACAGCAACGCCGGCAACACGGCGAAAGTGCCGGCAGCACGGAGGTCGGAATATGCCATCGCCAGGCCTATCACCACCGGCACGGCAGCCCCCGAAAGCGTCTTTGGGCGCGCGGCGAGCAGCCATGCACGCGCCGAGTTCCTCACTATGTTATCTTCGCTCATTATCTTTTTCCGCGACATGTAAAATGAAAATTGCCAATCGAAAGGTTTGCAAAATTAGACATAAATATGTAAATTTGCAAAAAATAAGACCTTTTTCGCCATGGACAACAACATAAGCCTCGACCTGATGGAATTCATAGAGAAGAACATCCTGCCGCGCTACGCCGCGTTTGACAAGGCGCACGGCATGGAGCACGTCACGGGGGTTGTGCGACGCTCGGTTGACATTGCACGCCGTCTGGGCGCGGAGCTTGACATGGCATACACCATAGCCGCATACCATGACCTCGGACTGTCAGGGCCACGCGCAATACACCACATAACGGGCGGCAAGATTCTCGCCGCAGACGCGCGTCTGAAACGATGGTTCCCGCCAGAGAAAATAAAGATCATGAAGGAAGCCGTGGAGGATCACCGTGCATCGGCAAGCCATGCGCCGCGCAGCATATACGGGAAAATCGTCGCCGAGGCCGACCGCGACCTAAACCCGGAAACGGTGATGCGCCGCGCCGTGCAGTTCGGCTTGTCAAACTATCCGGAACTCGACCGCGAAGGACAGTGGAAACGGTTCTGCGAACATCTTGGCAACAAGTATTCGCACAACGGATATATAAGACTGTGGATTCCCGGCTCGCCCAACGAAAAGAAGCTGAAAGAGTTAAGGGAAATGCTTGTTGACAAGGCACAACTGCGCAAGACATTCGACAGGCTGTTCGACGAGGAACATGGGTCTCAGTGATGGCACGCGCGGCCATAGACACCAGTTTTCATGTCTGACGCGCCAATGCGCCTTAACGACATTGCTCGGTATCAGGCTATGTATAAATAATAAACCGCACCGAGAACGACGACGATGACAGCCATCACCACCGCCTTTATCAGGCAACTCGCAACCTTCTTCATCATATAGAGGGCTGCGACAAGCACTGCCAAGCCTAATATGTAAAACAGTAAATCACCCATAGCAATAATTTTGTAGCAAGGTATTGGTATGCCGCCGACGTGCATGGCACGGCACGCACGCTACCCATTCCTAAGTCCATTGATGAAAACATGTGGCACAGGCGTGGAGAACTCCATCCTCTCGCGCGTCACAGGATGATAGAAACACAGCACGAAGGCATGTAGGCACAGCCGCCCCACGGGGTCGTCGCCGTTGCCGTATTTAATGTCGCCGCACACCGGATGTCCCATGTCGGCGGCATGGACGCGTATCTGGTTCTTCCGTCCGGTCTCAAGGCGGAACTCGACGAGCGAGCGGCTTTCGCCCACATCAACCGTGTAGAAATGCGTCACGGCATATTTGCCGCCGTTGTCAACATTGGATGAATAGGTGACATACGCCCTGTTGTCCCTGAGCCAGCTGGCTATCGTGCCATGCTCCTGCTCCATGCGCCCGGAGAGCAACGCGATGTAGCGGCGGTCATACACCGCCTCCTGCCAGTTCCTCTCGAGCGCCAACTCCGTCTGCATGTCCTTGGCATATATCATGAGGCCGCTCGTGTCGCGGTCGAGGCGGTGCACCACATGCGCCGTGCAACGCTGGTGTGACTTGTGGAAATAGTCGTCGAGCACCGTCTTAACGTTCAGCGACGAGTGGCCTGCGGCCATGGAGAGGATTCCCACGGCTTTGTCAATCACCACGATATACTGGTCTTCATACACAATCTTCATGTGACGGCTGCGAAATATATTGAGATTGCGCTTGGTGTTGCTCACCGAAACGCGCATGCCAGGCCTCAGCAAGTAGTCGAACTGAGTGACACATGTCTTACCGACAAGCACTCCGTGGCCTTGCAGCGTGGCCTTTATCTTGGACCTGCTCTGCCCCTTCACGTTATCAAGAAGGAACTCCAGCAACGGCTGCTCGCGCCCTACGTCAAACACCGTGTAATCTCCCTTGCGGTCTATAACTTTCCTTTTCCTTTCCATATACATTAAAAAAACATGGCTGCTTTTTCACATTTGCCCTGCAAAGTTACCTCTTTTCCGCAAACCAGCAAACAATTTGCCGTCATTTGCGACCATGTAAGGCAACAACATTGCTATAATCCGAAAAACAGAGAGGCAAGCAATCTATTAAAAAGTGTTATAACGACACGGGACATAAGAAAAAGACGGGAAAAAAGGGGCGCGGTAAAAAAAAAAGTAGTAACTTTACACGCAAATTGAGATATTAACCGAATAATCTGTTATAATGACGAAAAACAACGGCTGTTCTATAATATTGAATTATTGTGAAACGTCGGGGATGGACAGTCTGTGCGACTGTCCAGAAGTCACTCGTGCAGGAAAGAAATACAACAAAACAATTAAACAACAATATGAACGATAAGAAACTGATGACCAGGGCTGCCGACAATATCCGCATACTGGCGGCATCAATGGTTGAAAAAGCCAAGTCGGGACACCCCGGAGGGGCGATGGGCGGCGCCGATTTCATCAACGTGCTGTTCTCGGAATTCCTCGTCTATGACCCGGAAAGACCGGAATGGGAGGGGCGCGACCGCTTCTTCCTCGACCCAGGGCACATGTCGCCTATGCTTTACTCGGCACTGGCAATGCAGGGGAAATTCACGATTGACGAACTGAAGCAGTTCCGCCAGTGGGGCTCACCCACACCGGGACACCCTGAACGGGACGTGAAGCGCGGCATCGAGAACACCTCGGGACCGCTCGGACAGGGGCACGCATTCGCCGCAGGAGCAGCAGTGGCAGAGAAATTCCTCGAGGCACGGCTCGGCAACACGCCCATGCAGCACAAGATTTACGCATACATCTCCGACGGAGGCATACAAGAGGAAATCTCGCAAGGCGCGGGACGCATAGCCGGGGTATTGGGACTGAACAACCTGATAATGTTCTTCGACTCGAACGACGTGCAGCTTTCAACCTACACCAAGGCGGTGATTGATGAGGACACGGCGGCAAAGTACAGGGCATGGGGATGGAACGTGATGACCATAAACGGAAATGACGCGGACGAAATACGCAAGGCCCTGAAAGCAGCACAGGAGGAGAAGAGCCGCCCGACGCTCATCATCGGAAAGACCATAATGGGCAAGGGAGCGCGGCGTGACGACGGTACGAGCTACGAGGCGTGCGTAAAAACACACGGATCGCCACTCGGCGGAGAGGCTTATATCAACACGATTAAAAACCTCGGGGCAGACCCGGACAACCCGTTCGTCATCTTCCCGGAAGTGCAGAAACTGTATGCAGCGCGCCGCGAGGAACTGAAAAGTATTGTCGCCAAAAGGCATGCTGCGGAGGAGGCATGGGCAAAGGCCAACCCGGAAAAGGCGAGACTGATGAAGGAATGGTTCAGCGGGAAAGCGCCGAAGGTTGACTGGAGCGGCTGCGTGCAGAAGGAAGGAGTTGCAACACGCGCCGCAAGCGCGACGTGCCTCGGAATACTGGCAGAGCAAGTGGGCAACATGGTTTGCGCAAGCGCCGACCTGTCAAACTCTGACAAGACCGACGGCTTCCTTAAAAAGACAAAGTCAATGCAGAAAGGCGACTTCGAAGGAGCATTCTTCCAGGCAGGAGTGGCAGAACTGACAATGGCGTGCATGTGCATAGGAATGTATCTGCACGGCGGCGTGATACCAGCCTGCGGAACGTTCTTCGTGTTCTCCGACTATATGAAACCCGCAGTCCGCATGGCAGCACTGATGCGCGTGCCAATAAAGTTCATCTGGTCGCATGACGCTTTCCGCGTCGGCGAGGACGGACCGACACACGAGCCGGTGGAGCAGGAAGCGCAGATACGCCTGATGGAAAAACTGAAAAACCATGCCGGGAAGGACTCCGTGCGCGTGTTCCGACCCGCCGATGCCGACGAGACAACGGTGTGCTGGGCGATGGCAATGGAAAACAACGACACCCCGACGGCTCTCATCCTTTCAAGGCAGAACATCGACAAACTGCCAGAAGGCAACGACTATGAGCAGGCACGCAAGGGGGCATACATAGTCGCAGGCAGCGACGAACAGTTCGACGTGATACTCCTTGCCGACGGTTCAGAGGTAAGCACGCTCGTCGCAGGGGCGGAGTTGCTGCGCAAGGACGGCGTGAAAGTGCGCATAGTGAGCGTTCCGTCGGAAGGACTGTTCCGCAGCCAGGGCAAGGAATACCAGGAGAGAATACTGCCCACAGGAGCCAAGATATTCGGGCTGACAGCGGGACTGCCCGTAACACTCGAAGGACTCGTGGGGGCAAACGGCAAGGTGTTCGGCATGCCAAGTTTCGGCTTCTCTGCACCATACAAGGTTCTCGACGAGAAACTCGGCTACACGGCGGAGAACGTATACAATCAAGTGAAATCAATGTTATAAAAAACCACCCGAAACCAGAAGCCTTGCGGGGCATACACAACGATTGTCCCGCAGGGCGTAAGGCAGAGGATAAAAAACTGAATATTATGGAAGTAAAGACAGTAGGCATTGCCTGCGACCACGCAGGCTATCCCCTCAAGCAGTTTGTAATGCAGTATCTTGAGGAAAAGGGCTATCCAGTGAAGGACTACGGAACATGGAGCGACGCTTCGGTTGACTACCCCGACTATGCCCACGAGCTTGCAAAGGGCATCGAGAGTGGCGATATTTATCCAGGCATAGCGATTTGCGGAAGCGGACAGGGCATGGCAATGACGCTCAACAAACACCAGTGCATACGCGCAGGAGTTTGCTGGAGCGCAGAAATCGGACAGCTCATACGCCAGCACAACGACGCAAACGTGCTCGTGATGCCAGGCCGCTTCGTTGACAACAACACGGCACGCGACATCATGGACAAGTTCTTCTCTGTTCCATTCGAGGGCGGACGCCACGCACGCCGCGTGGAGAAAATCCCCGTGAAGGAATAACATGGCATACGAGATTTACCGGAAACAAAAGAATGGATGGCACAACGCCCCATATCCTTTGCTTCCGGTAAATACAGAACCGTAACCAGACACACAATTATTTGGACACATTAATACAATTAGTTAAAAACGAGAGGCACTATGAAAAAGAAAATCACAACACTGGCTGCAATGCTCGCACTGTGCATATCGACATCATTGGGACAGACAACAGTCATACCGGAACCAACAGTGATGGACGAACCTGCATGGAACGGAAAGGTGATAACAGGCAAGAGGGCTAAGACAATAACCCTGAAAAGACAGAGAATAAGGCAAATTGAACCTACAATAGACTGGGACGGGTGGCTTGAAGAAAAAGGAGTCAGAAAAACACGATACTTGTCTGGCGAGCATCCGGAATACGCTCCGGAGGAATACAACGGGCAGAAAGTCCGGGGGTGGCTGTCGTTCGATGACTGCGACATAATAATCTACGGAAACAAATACGACACCGACAAGACATTCATGATAATAGCAGACCCCACGAGCGGAGAGGTGGAGCACTGCATTGACTTCTCAAAATGGGCGTATCCAGAAAAAGTGCCCGTAAACAACAGGGATTTCGTGCGTATGGAAATATTCAATGCCATTGTGGAAAACGGAATATTATATGTAGGATACAGACACTACACATACGCAAGTTCCTCATACGGACAGAACGCATACATAACAGCCATCGACCTTTCGACAATGGAACAACTGTGGACCACCAAACCACTCACCTGCGGCTCCACGTTCGTGATAATAGGCAACTCCATAGTATGCGGCTACGGCTTCACCGACGAACCAGACTTCATGTATGTGATAGACAAGACATCCGGGATGCGCAGGCAGACGCTAAAAGTGCCAAACGCACCGGAAGAAGTGGTGGTGAAAGGAAAACAAATCCTGGTCAGGACATACAGTTACGACATAACATACTCCTACCAATAAAGGGAAACGTGCAAGCAAAATCCGCGCAACGCCACATTTTAAGAAAAAAAAAGAGGAAAGATTTTTTTATAACGCGGAAAAACCGTATCTTTGCAACCGCTTTAAATTCAGCAAGCAATAAAGATTTGCTGATAATCAAGAGATTAATTTACAGGAAGAAACGAATTACAGATTATCATTTAACAAATATAAAGATGACAAAGGCAAACATAATAGATGAGATAGTTAACCAGACAGGCATTGCCCGGAAAGACGTATCTGCTACGGTTGAAGCCTTCATGGACGCGATCAAGAGCAGTCTGATCGACAGGAAAGAGAACGTTTACCTGCGTGGGTTCGGAAGCTTCATAGTTAAGCACCGCGCAGAAAAAACAGCAAGGAACATATCGAAGAACACCACAATAGTCATCCCCGCGCACGACTTCCCCGATTTCAAGCCGGCAAAGAGTTTCGTGGCAAGGATGAAAGGCGAGGACTTCGAGGTGGAAGGCTGAACGGCAAACCTATTAATTAACATATAAATATTAACATTATGCCTAACGGAAAGAAAAAGAAGGGCCACAAGATGGCGACCCACAAGCGTAAGAAAAGACTGAGAAAGAATCGTCATAAGAGCAAGTAACCAAACTTGCTCTTATGCTTAGACCACCCCTCCAAATGACTGAGGCGCGGCATGCAGCGGCAAGAAACTGCAAGCGCCAAATCACGGGGGACAAAAAGACAAGGAAATGACCAGCGAAGTAGTGATTGACGTCCAACAAAAAGAGATCTCAATAGCCTTGCTGGAGGACAAGAATTTGGTGGAATACCAGACAGAGCCCCGCTCGGCCTCGTTCTCGGTTGGAAACATCTATGTGGCCAAAGTAAAAAAACTGATGGCCGGACTGAATGCCAGTTTTGTGGATGTGGGATACGAACGCGACGCTTTTCTTCATTATCTTGACTTGGGTGGGCAATTCAGCTCCTACGAGAAGTATCTGAAAAAGGTACAGAGCGACAGGAAAAAACTTTATCCGTTCTCAAAGGCCACCAGGCTTCCTGACTTGAAAAAGGACGGCTCCATCACAAACATGCTGGAGAAAGACAAGGAAGTGCTGGTGCAGATAGTAAAGGAACCAATATCGACAAAGGGCCCGCGGCTCACGGCGGAACTGAGTTTCGCAGGACGTTTCCTGGTTCTTATACCTTTCAACGATAAAGTTTCTGTTTCTACAAAAATCAAAAGCGGCGAAGAGCGCGCACGCCTCAAGCAACTCATACAGAGCATAAAGCCCAAGAACGTGGGCGTTATCGTAAGGACTGTGGCAGAGGGCAAGAGGGTGGCAGAACTCGACACCGAACTGAAAATCCTCCTAAAGCGATGGGAGGATGCCATAGCCAAGGTGCAGAAAACACAAAAGAGACCTCAGCTCGTATATGAGGAGACAAGCAGAGTGGTAGCATTGTTGCGCGACCTGTTCAATCCCTCATACGAGAACATCTACGTCAACGACGAGCAGGTGTTCAACGAGGTCAAGGAATATGTAACGCTGATTGCCCCTGAAAAGGCAGGCATTGTGAAAATGTACCGTGGCAATGTGCCTATCTTTGACAATTTCAACATCACAAAGCAGATCAAGTCGAGCTTCGGAAAGACGGTGAACTACAAGCACGGTGCTTACCTAATCATCGAGCACACCGAGGCAATGCACGTCGTGGACGTGAACAGCGGCAACCGGACAAGGGCGGAAAAAGGACAGGAGGGAAACGCCCTCGAAGTGAACCTCGGCGCCGCTGACGAACTCGCACGGCAACTAAGACTGCGCGACATGGGGGGTATCATAATCGTTGACTTCATTGACATGAACCTGGCGGAAGACCGGCAGATGCTCTACGAGCGCATGTGCAAGAACATGCAGAAGGACAGGGCGCGCCACAACATTCTGCCGCTGTCGAAGTTCGGACTGATGCAGATAACCCGGCAACGCGTCAGACCTGCTATGGATGTAAACGTAGAAGAGACCTGCCCCACGTGTTTCGGCAAGGGAACCATAAGATCGAGTTTCCTATTCGCCGACCAACTGGAGCGAAAGATTGACCGCCTGGTAAGCAAGATTGGCGTCAAGACATTCTACCTGCATGTCCACCCGTATGTGGCTGCCTACATAAACCAGGGTTTCATAAGTTTGAAACGCAAATGGCAGATGAAATACGGACTGGGCGTACACATCATTCCATCGCAGAAGATGGGCTTCTTGCAATATGAATTCTTCGACCGCAAGAGGCAACCCATCGACATGCGGGAAGAACAGGAGACAAAATGATAAAAGAGCCTGATGCAGACATTCGGAAGCATCAGGCTCTTTTTTGCCATGTCATCGCAGCAGCGGCCGCAAGCATCAATACTCTATCTTGTCGGCCTTCGCCGTCCATGCGCGGAAAGCACGCATCGCCTCGTCGCGCATGATGAACTGCTGCGGCAACTCGCGCTCTCCATTCGGCTTCTCCAGCTCGCGGTAAATGAAAGCATCGCCGAAGTTGATGTCCTCGGCATCGTTCTTGTTGCAACCGCAGAACACATGCGATATGTGCGCCCAGTAGATTGCGCCAAGGCACATCGGGCAAGGCTCGCACGACGAGTATATCGTTGTCCCCTCAAGGTTAAAAGTGTGAAGGCGCGAGCTGGCTGCGCGTATCGCGCTCACCTCGGCATGAGCAGTGGGGTCGTTGTTTGAAGTCACGCGATTCACACCCGTGGCAATAACCTCTCCGTCTTTTACAATCACTGCTCCGAACGGGCCGCCGCCGTTCGCAACATTCTCCACCGCAAGGTCTATGGCCATGCGCATGAATTTCTCATTATTGTTCTCCATATTCTTTCATTATCAGGCTGTAAAGTTAACAATAAAAAACGAAACCGCCTAAGCATTGGGCAAAAACATACCATAACCGTCGGAAAAACGCGTCGTAGATGGCAATGGCAGGACAAACAGGCCGTGCCAACGCACAGAAAAGAAAATCCCCCGGGGCAACACAAATACATGTTGTGTCTGCCACCGGGGGGATGTTTGCTTGCAAGTCCGGAATTATTCAGCCTCTGAGAAATCCTCCTTGCCAACGCCGCACAGCGGGCAAACCCAGTCATCAGGCAGGTCTTCGAATGCCGTTCCCGGCTTTATTCCGTTTTCAGGATCACCAACCTCTGGGTCATATTCGTATCCGCATACGTCGCATACATACTTTTTCATCTTGCTACGATTTAAATTGTTAATAATGTTTCAGTAAATTTATTTCTCGTTGCAAATATAATCAATAATCCATAAAACAAAAAACTTTCCGTCATTTTTTATTCAACATATAATATAAAATATGCGAAATTGCAATCCTTGAAATACAAACATATTATAAAAAGGCAGCGTGGCATGTCGTTTTTTTGCCGCCCGGGTGCTTTGTTAGCATATTAATTAGTAACTTTGCATCTCTTTCATTCAGAGATAAAAACATTGTATGGATAACAAGAAAGAACGTCTGTGGAACGGTGACTACTGCAAGGTGATGACGGCGAATTTCACGCTGTTCTTCTCTTTCTACCTGCTCACGCCCCTGCTGCCGCTCTACCTGAGCGAGAACTTCGGCGCGACGAAGGATGTCATCGGCATGGTGCTGTCTGGATATACGCTCACAGCACTCCTAAGCCGGCCGCTCACAGGATACCTCGTTGACACACTACCGAGGAAAAAGGTGCTTTTATGGTGCTTCTTCTTTTTCTTCGTCTTCTTCGCAGGCTATCTCACCGCCTCCACACTGCTGCTGTTCACCATCGTGAGGACGCTCCACGGTGCTCCGTTCGGCAGCGTCACCGTCGCAAACAGCACCGCCGCCATCGACGTGCTTCCTTCGTCGCGCCGCAACGAAGGCATAGGATACTTCGGCCTGAGCAACAACATAGCAATGGCAATAGCGCCCTCCGTCGGCATTTTTATTTATAAATACACCGATGACTTCCAACTGCTCTTCTGGCTCGCGCTGATAATCGCACTGCTTGGGCTGTTCATCGACAGCTCTATAAAATATGAAACGGGAAACAGCAAACCGTCATCATACTGTGCCACAAGGCAGGGTTACGGGCAAGAAAACAACAGAAGGTCGATATGGGACCGCTTTTTCCTTACCAATGGATGGCTGCTGGCAGCAAACATGGCGTTCTTCGGTTTCTGCTTCGGAGTGCTTAGCAACTACCTCGCCATATACGGGAAAGAGGTTATGGGAGTGACAGGCGGCACCGCGACATATTTCCTGCTACTCTCCGTGGGACTGATTGCATCGCGGCTGCAGGGCACGAAGGCTCTGCGCGAAGGCAAACTGACGCAGAACGCCTTGGCTGGAACAATACTTTCGTCCATAGGGTATGTGCTGTTCGTGGCATGTCCCAACGAGATTGGCTACTACGGCTCGGCAATATTCATCGGACTTGGCAACGGACATATCTGGCCTGCATTCCAGAACATGATAATATCCATAGCGCGCCACAACCAGCGAGGCACGGCAAACAGCACGCTGCTCGTGTCGTGGGACGGGGGAATTGGCATAGGGGTGCTTATGGGCGGCTTCATCTCGGAGAGCCTCGGCTACGCCGCAGCGTTCTGGACGGCGGCGGCGGCGCAAGTGTGCGGCACAATGCTATTCAGCCTTGCCACGAAAAGGTTCTACCTGTCAAGGAAACTGGAATAAAGGAGGGACAAAAAAACGGTGACCCGTTATGCAGCGGGACTAAATGGAAAAAATCAGTGTCGTAATGACATACTGAGGATAAACCATACTAATATATAGAATTAAAATGACAACATTCATACTCGACTTCGACGGAACACTGGGAGACACGGCTGGCATAATAGTCAAGACCATGATGCAGACAATAGACGCGCTGAACCTGCCGCAACGCACACTGAAACAATGCACGGCAATGATAGGGCTGCCACTGAAACAGACGTTCACAGACCTATACCCCGACTTCAGCCACACAGTGGTTGACGACGCAATGGGAGACAGTTGCGTGGAGACATACCGCCGCCTGTTCAACATCAACAACACACCCGATGCCGTGCCACTGTTCCCCGGGGTGATGGAGACGCTGCGCGAACTGCACCGCCGTGGCGCGATGCTCACAATAGCGAGCAGCAGGGCAAGCGACACGCTGAAAGGATATGTCAAAAGCCTGAAACTCGAAGACGTCATAACATACATCGTGGCAGCCGACAACGTGACACACGCCAAGCCGCACGCCGAACCAGTGCTCAAGACCATTGCCGAGAACGGACTGCGGCCGGAGGACTGCATAGTGGTCGGCGACACACACTTCGACATACTAATGGCACACAACGCCGGGGTGAAGGCCGTCGGGGTGACATACGGCAACGGCAGCCGTGAGAAACTTGAGGCTGCCGGGGCGGATTTCATCATCGACGACTTCAGCGAACTGCTGGAATTGACCGGCTCAGATGAGTATGCGGCATAAACCCAAATAGGTAATTACGACACTGATTTTTCCATTTCTTATTGGCAAACCGTTCTCCGGCTGCATGCAGCCGCTTGCCGGCATCTTGCGCCCGTCGTTTATTCTTGACGTAGCCCGCTACGCATTCAAAAAAATATGACAGGCCGCGTTCAAGCGACTGTCAAAGAGGCATCACGCAATTACGCCTTGCCCATTCAGCCCTGAACCACCTTGAAACGCACCCTGAAACTCTTCTTCATCTCGTCCCAGTTTGTCCCGAGCACCTCGAACCGCCCTATCTGCGACGTCGATCGCACATGCTTGCCTATGCACGGACAAACGTCGTAGTCGCCGATGCGCACCAGGCGTATCGTTTCCGAGGCATCCTCCGGCAGACGGTCGAGTGAGAGCCGCGAGTCGGGAGATCCCTCTGCGGCGCTCATCACCATGCCTTCAAGTTCGGCGCGAGTGACGAACTCGTATGTCACCGGCATGTCGCTCTCTATCAGCGCGTTCATGCCTTGTTCTATATCACGCTCCTCGCGCCTGTCCGGCTTGTGGTCGAGGGTATACGAAATCTTGCTCTTCTTGCGCTCAACATGGGCATTGTCCGACCGCTCGCAACCGAACATGCGCTGCATCAACTGGTTGAGCAGGTGCTCGGCCGTGTGCGCAGGCGGAAACTCCTCCTTGTTGTGCGCGTTCAATATGTATTTGTCTTCCATTTCAATCGATTAATCAATATTATTACTCTTTCCTGCAAATATACGAAAAAAATTCCATATATACATGAATACAAGCACGAAAAAAGTCAGCGGAAACATATTATGCCACAAAAACTTTGCATTGAACGGATAAAATTTCTATCTTTGCAATCGTGATGCGTGGCAAACACCACGCTCCGTAATGTTCAACCGATAAATACATTAATATGGAAACGAAGGAAAAAGTATTGCAGACCATGCGCGATGCAGGCAAGCCACTGTCGGCAGGAGATGTCGCAAAGTTGTCAGGAATAGACCGTAAGGAAGTTGACAAGGCATTTGCCGCGATGAAGAAAGAGGGAGCCATTGTGTCGCCTGTGCGCTGCAAGTGGGAACCTGCGAAATGACGGCAGCAAAGAGAAGTCCGAAAGAAATGGAACAGAGGATTGCTATGATAACCGGTGCCACGAGCGGCATCGGACAGGCTTGCGCACGCAAGTTTGCACAGAGTGGCTATGCCGTAATAATAACCGGCCGCAACGAAGGCAAACTCGCGGCAATGAGGAACGAGCTGGAGGTCAAAGGAACGAAGGTTATGACGCTTGTCTTCGACGTGCGCATGAGCGACAAGGCGAAGGAGGCAATGGCATCACTGCCTGCGGAATGGAAGGAGATTGACGTGCTGGTCAACAACGCCGGACTGGCTCTCGGCCTTGAAAAGGAATACGAGGGCGACCCGGAGGACTGGAACACGATGATCGACACCAACATCAAGGGACTGCTCACCATGACGCGCCTCGTGGTGCCTGGAATGGTGGAGCGCAACAAGGGGCATGTCATCAACATCGGCTCGGTGGCGGGAGACGCGGCATACGCCAACGGAAACGTTTATTGCGCCACGAAGGCTGCCGTGAAGACCATTACCGACGGGCTGCGCATCGACGTTGCCCACACGGCACTGCGCGTGACAAACGTGAAGCCGGGACTCGTGGAGACGAATTTCTCAAACGTGCGCTTCCACGGCGACAGCGCCCGCGCCGAAAATGTCTACAAGGGTATCAAGCCGCTAACCGGCGATGACATCGCCGACGTTGTTGTGTATGCCGCCAACGCTCCGGCACACGTCCAGATTGCCGAGGTGCTGGTGCTGGCGACACACCAGGGCAGCGGCAGCGTGATACACAGGACTAATTGATCAACAAAGGCAATGATATAAGAAAGGGGCGGGACACGAAACAGTTGTTTTCCGCCCTTTTATTATAAGATGCTGTTCTTGTTTAATCAAAAGGTGGTTAACACACATTGATTTCCAATTATTCCTGTCAAATAAACAATGGTTCTGTTTTTAGGGACTTGCACATATAAGGACTTAGTTCGTACGAACTCACACAGTTGTAGGAACTTAGGCACTGTAAGTCCGAAAACGCATCCAATAAATGCCAAGGGGAACGTCTTGAGGACTTGTTTAATTGTAGGGACTTACGCCCTGTAAGTCCGAAAAAAATCATTGGCAACACACCTGCAACACACCCCCGAGGTGTGGGAAAAAAGACTGCAAACCGACCTTGCTTTATAAAAAAAGGCCGCTGAAAAGCGACCTTGGGGCGGTACACGGTCATTACTTCGACCCTGTCCATACGTATCTCTACGCACTGCAAATATACATACTTTATTTTAAAAAACAAAAAAATGAAAGAAAAAATCGCAATAGTACTTTTCATGCAGCGCAAAAAACTATACGCGCGAAACCGCAAACCGAACAAACATGTAGGGACTTACGCCCTGTAAGTCCGAAGTCATCATTAATTATATTATATATACGATGACGAATAAACCGTCTGTTAATGAGTTGGGCTCTATTTCACAACAAACAAGAAAGTAAATTCGCCGAATTTGCAAGGTAAAACCGCCGAATTTGCAAAGTAAACTCGCCGTAATTGCAAAGTAAATTCGCCGTAATTGCAGCCTTGGAAACAATAAACAGAAACGTAACACATTATCACAAAAGGCAGAAAGGATAATAAAACGTCTGTGTTAACACTATGAATGAATAATATGATTGTTGCCGAACTTACATGACATAAATACCTATGATTTGTAAACTTGCGGGCGGACTTACAGGGCGTAAGTCCCTACAAGAGTGCAAGCCATACAAGTGTGCAAGCCATTACATTTGTTCTATCATATTAAATCCTTTACTCTTTTACTTCTTGACTTCTAAAAAAAATTACAATTTGCTCAAAGTAATCACCCATTGAATTTAAGAACGACACCCCCTGACGGCGGTATAGCCATATTAACCGGCGTGTCGGTGCCCAACGCCAGCCTCATTGGCTTCCCGGTCAGCAGGTCGGTTGCATTGCGTTCGCCCTCCGCCATTTTCAGGAAATCGAATGCGTGGCGCGGTATGTTGATGTCGCACACCGCCTCACGGTCATCGAAATTTGCGACAACGAGCAAAGTCTCGTCGCCACTCTTGCGCAGGAAAGCGAACTGACGGCCGGCAATGTGCTGGTTGACATACATAAGGTCGTAGCACTCCCCGTCGCTCACGGCACGCTCACGGTTGGCAAGTGTCAGGATTCTTCGGTAAACCTCCTCAAGCAGCCTCTCGTCCTCGTGCAGTTGGCTGCGGTCGAAATATCCACGGCGCAGAGTGTCAACGCACCAATAGTCGAATATGGTGGTGCGCCCGTCAACGCCGCTGAAGCCCTCCGCGTCCATCCCTCGCTCGCCGAACTCCTGCCCGGCATAGAGCATGAACGGACATTTGTTGAGCAACGCGCAGACTATCATCCCCGGTATGCCACGCCGCGCGTCCGCCGCGAAAAAATCGCTCGCTATGCGCTGCTCGTCGTGGTTCTCAAGGAAATATAGCATGTGGTCGACTATGCCGCCAACATTCTGCCACTGCTCTGTGATGTCAGAGGCGCGGCGGCGACCGCAAATCACGTCGCGAACGCAGTCGTACATCCCCACCTTGTCATAAAGCCAGTCGAAGCCCGCGTCAATATACTTGCGGTAAAGCGAAGGGTTATACACCTCGCCGATGAATTTAATCTCTGGAAACGCCGCCCTCACCACGTCAGTCGCCCATGCCCAGAACTCCGCAGGCACCATCTCCGCCATGTCGCAGCGGAACGCATCGGCTCCCGTCCGCGCCCAGAAGAGCAGTATGTCCGCCATCTTGCCCCAGGTGTCTGGTATGGGCGAGAAATGCTCCGAGCGTCCGCCGGTGTCGCAATAGTCAACGCCGTAGTTCAGTTTCACCGTCTCGTACCAGTCGTTGCGCGACGGTTTGGCGGAGAACACGTCGTTGCCCGTGGCACGCGCGGGGCATTCACCATAACCGCTGCCGCCCGTACTGCCGCAAATATCTGAGAGGTCGAGCGGCTCGGGTATGTAATAGAAGTTGTTGTCGCGTGCAAACCGCAGGTCGGTGCTGTCGTCCTCGCCAAGGTCACTGACGCCATTGGGGCGGCAGATGCTCCTGTACTCGCGCGCCACATGGTTAGGCACGAAGTCCATTACCACCTTCATCCCTGCCCTGTGGGTGCGCTCCACCAACGCGCCCCACTCCTCCATGCGGCGGTCAACGTCCACAGCAATGTCCGGGTCTATGTCGTAGTAGTCCGCTATGGCGTATGGCGAGCCCGCCACGCCCTTGACGACATCGGGGTGCTGGCGCGGTATGCCTTGAGCCGTGTGATCTGTCTGCGATGCGTGGCGAACCACCCCGGTGAACCACACGTGCGTCGCGCCGAGACGCTTTATCCGCCGCAGCGTGGCATCATCGAAGTCGTTCATCTTCCCCACCCCGTTCTCCACAACCGTCCCCCACGGCTTGTCCGTGGCGTTGCGGTTGCCGAAAAGCCGGGTGAACACTTGGTATATAATCGGTTTCATACTATACTCCTGTAAAAAAAACATAAAAATCAATAGCCCGCCTGCCGCATAAAAGACGAGAGTTCTTTCGCGGCATTGCCTCGAAAGAACTCACAATCCCATATTCCCTGTTGTCAAGCCTCAATCCCGTGTGCGCTTACCTCACGGCTGATCTTTGCTATCATTCCCTGCAAAGCCTTGCCCGGACCACACTCGGTGAAGTCAGTCGCGCCGTCGGCAATCATGTTCTCCACGCCCTGCGCCCACCGCACGCTGCTCGTGAGCTGGGCTATGAGGTTGGCCTTTATCTCCGTGGGGTCTGTGTGCGGCTTGCCGTCAACGTTCTGGTATACCGGGCATTTCGGTGTCTTTATCTCCGTTGCCTCGATGGCGGCCTGAAGCTCGTCCTTGGCAGGCTGCATCAGCGGAGAGTGGAACGCGCCACCCACCTTCAGCGGCAAAGCCCTCTTCGCGCCGGCGGCCTTCAGTTGCGCGCACGCCTCGTCAATTGCCTCTATGTTCCCGGATATGACCAACTGTCCCGGGCAGTTGTAGTTTGCCGGAACGACAACGCCCTTGTCGCCCTTGCGGCTTATCTCCCCGCATACGCCCTCTATCTTGTCGAACGGCAGCCCGATGATGGCAGCCATCGTTGACGGCGCTGCCTCGCAGGCCTTCTGCATAGCCATGGCACGCGCATAAACGAGCCGCAGCCCGTCCTCGAAAGTCAACGCGCCGGCGGCAACGAGCGCGGAGAACTCGCCGAGCGAGTGCCCCGCAGTCATGTCCGGCCTGAAATCACCGCCCATGCACAACGCGCTGATCACGCTGTGCAGGAAAACGGCCGGCTGTGTCACCTTGGTCTGTTTCAACTCATCATCAGTACCTGCGAACATGATGTCAGTTATCCTGTAGCCGAGGATGTCGTTAGCCTTCTCAAAAAGTTCCTTCGCCAAAGGGTTGTTGTCGTAAAGGTCTTTCCCCATACCCACAAACTGCGCTCCCTGACCGGGAAAAACAAATGCTTTCATTTTCTTTAATTTACCTTGTTTTTAACTTTGTTTCGGGCTGCAAAGATAGCAAAAAACACGCTGGCAGCCAAATCTTTTCATCGTTTTCGCCCTGATTGCTTGCACACCTCGCTTTTTTTTATTTACTTTGCCATCGCAACCCAGAGGGCAACTACGGGTGATGGGAATGTCAAGAAACAGTAACGACGAAATAAACAACATTGGCATATATGGACGAGAAAGAGCGCATTTTGCAACTCCGCAGGGAATTGCACGAGCATAACCATAGATATTATGTACTGAACCGACCGACGATAGGCGACCAGGAGTTTGACTTCCTTATGAAGGAACTGCAGGAGCTGGAGGCGCGTCACCCGGAGATGGACGACCCGAACTCGCCAACAAAGCGCGTCGGCAGCGACATCAGCCAGGAGTTCAGGCAGGTGAGGCACAGACGGCCAATGCTCTCGCTGGCAAACACTTACGGCGAGGAGGAGGTGCGCGAATGGTTCGAGAGCGTGACGAAAGGCCTCGGGGGGGAGAAGTTCGAGGTGTGCTGCGAACTGAAATATGACGGACTGTCAATCTCGCTCACCTACGAGGACGGCCGCCTGAAGCAGGCCGTGACACGTGGCGACGGGATACAGGGCGATGACGTGACGGCAAACGTGAAGACAATACGCACGATACCGCTCGTTGTCGACAAAGGAATACCATCGTTCGAGATGCGGGGGGAAATACTGATGCCGTGGAAATCGTTCGAGAGACTGAACGCCGAGCGAGAGGCGGCGGGCGAGACACTGTTCGCAAACCCGCGCAACGCGGCAAGCGGAACGCTGAAAAGCCAGAAGAGCGAGGTGGTGGCAAGGCGCGGACTCGATGCCTACCTGTATTACCTTTTAGGCGACAACGCGCCATACGACGGACACTATGAGAACCTCATGGCGGCACGCTCGTGGGGTTTCCAGATTGTGCCGAAAGGCGACAACTGCATAAGGAAAGTGACATCCGTGGAGGAGATTTCCGACTTCATATCCTACTGGGACGTGCACCGCAAGGAACTGCCCGTGGCAACAGACGGCATCGTGCTGAAGGTGAACTCGCAGAGGCAGCAGCGCATACTGGGATTCACGGCCAAAAGCCCACGGTGGGCGATAGCATATAAGTTCAAGGCAGAAAGGGCTTGCACACGGCTCGACGAGGTGACATACCAGGTGGGACGCACGGGGGCAGTGACACCGGTGGCGAACATGAACCCGGTGCTGCTGGCGGGGACGACCGTCAGGAGGGCAACCCTAAACAACGAGGACTTCATAAAGAGTTTCGACCTGCACATAGGGGACTATGTCTTCGTGGAGAAAGGCGGTGAGATAATACCAAAGATCGTAGGCGTGGACGTGGAAAAACGAGCGGCCACGTCGCAGCCCGTGACCTTCCCTGAACGCTGTCCGGAATGCGGCACGCCACTGGTGCGCATCGAGGGGGAGGCAGCCCACTACTGCCCGAACGACACCGGATGCCCGCCGCAGATAAAGGGAAGGATAGAGCATTTCATAAGCCGCCGCGCGATGAACATCGATTCGCTAGGGCCGGAGACCGTCGACGACTACTACAGCCAGGGACTGATACACGACATCGCCGACCTTTACGACATAACGGTGGAGCAGATAAACGGCGACGGAAGCCGCGAGAAGTCGGCAAGGAAAATAGTGGCGAGCATCGAGGCATCGCGCAACGTTCCGTTCGAGCGTGTCGTTTTCGCGCTTGGCATACGCTTCGTGGGCGAGACATCGGCCCGCCTGCTTGCCAGGCACTTCAGGAACATCGATGCACTTATGGCTGCAACCGAGGAGGAACTTCAGGAGGTGGAGGGCATCGGCGAGGTGATGGCACGCAGCGTGACGGGATATTTCAGCAACGAGCAGAACCTCGGCATACTGCGGCGGCTGCGCGGACACGGACTGCAGATGTCGGTGGACGACACGCACGGCGCACCAATGGGTGACAGCCTGGCAGGCAAGTCGATAGTGATAAGCGGAGTGTTCGCACAACACAGCCGCGACGAATACAAGATGATGATAGAGCAGAACGGCGGAAAGAACGCCGGCAGCATATCATCCAAGACATCGTTCATCCTCGCAGGAGAGAACATGGGGCCGAGCAAACTGCAGAAAGCCACGAAACTCGGCATACCTCTTGTCCGGGAAAATGAGTTCCT
Organism: uncultured Prevotella sp.; assembly: GCA_900548585.1. Taxonomy (GTDB): domain Bacteria; phylum Bacteroidota; class Bacteroidia; order Bacteroidales; family Bacteroidaceae; genus Prevotella. Next base: position 46,522 of record URLI01000004.1, read on the forward strand.
CGAAATGATACGCGGGAGAGAATGATATGGTGACGGACTATGAGAAACCTGGAAGTTAAGTAGCATTAATTCCCAAAAAGAACTCCCAATATCCAATAAGCGACAATATTCAGCACAAAACGACAAAAAATGTGCAGTTTCCTTTGATTGTAAAAATAAAAATATTATTTTTGCAAGCAATACTTAATACACTATGAATACAATACACAACTTTGAAGAACTGAGAGAAAGACTGCGCCAAGGCAAGCCTTGCCGTGTTGCAGCAGTGGAAGCTACTGACGAGCATTCTGGCGAGGCGGTGGAAAAGGCCGTGAAAGAAGGCTGGGCATTGGTTAAGAACTTCACCACTGGCGACCCGCAGAAGTCGGCAGCCGAGGCCGTGAATATGGTGCGCAGAGGTGAGGCCGATGTGATAATGAAGGGCATCATAAACACTGACGTGCTGCTGCGCGCCGTTCTGAACAAGGAAGAAGGGCTGCTTCCCAAGGGCAACGTGCTGACACACCTGAGCGCGATTTACCTGCCGATGTTGGGAAGAATTATACTAATGGGAGACCCGGCAGTGATTCCCAACCCTACCCTGGAGCAGCGCGAGGCGATGATACGCTACGCAGTGAAACTGGCTTCGGCATACGGGATAGAGGAGCCGCGCATTGCACTGATACACTGTACGGAGAAGGTCTCTGAGAAATTCCCCCTCACACTCGACTATGTGAAACTCATTGAAGAGTGCAAACGCGGAGAGTTCGGAAAGGCTATAGTTGACGGGCCGACCGACCTGAAATGCGCAATCTGCAAGGAATCGGCAGACATAAAGGGCATAAAGAGCCCACTTGAGGGACGAAGCGACATTCTGCTCATGCCCGACATCGAGGCAGGAAACGTGTTCTACAAGACGCTGACGGCGTTCACTGACGCCCAACTCGCCGTGGGGCTGATGGGCGCAGCATGTCCTATATCGCTAACATCGCGCAGCGACAGCGCAGACACCAAGCTAAACTCGCTCGCAATGGCTTGCCTGCAAGCATCAATGGAACGCAAATAACCCATATATAATAAAGGAATAAAAGGAAATTACATAACTGTAACATATATGAAAATACTCGCGATAAACCCAGGGATGATTTCAACGAAGTTTGGAGTCTTTGAAGATGACAAGATGGTGCTGAGCAAAACCATAAACCATCCATACGATGAACTATGCAAATACCCAAATATCATGGACGAGTTCGACTATCGCAAAGATACCATAGTGAACGAACTGAAGGAACATGGGTATGAAATCAAATTCGACGTCATCGTGGGACGCGGCGGACTTGTAAAGCCAATAGAGAGCGGCGTATACGAACTGAACGACAAGGTCATCGAGGACACGAAGCACCCAAGGCTGCACCACGCCTGCAACCTCGGCTCGCTCATAGCACTCGCCATGGCAAAGGGGATACCCGGGTGCCGCGCATTCACCGTTGACCCTGGCGTGGTGGACGAGCTCGACGACGTGGCCCGCATCACGGGACTGCCCGAGAAGCCGCACCGCACGATATGGCACGCACTGAACCAGCGCGAGATTGCAAAGAGGTATTGCCGCGAACACGGACTGAAATACAATGAACTTGACCTGATAGTGTGCCACCTCGGAAGCGGCATCTCGTTCGCCATGCACCACCACGGACGCGCAATAGAGTGCTGCGACGCACTTAGCGGGGATGGGCCTTTCAGCCCGTCGAGAGCCGGCTTCATCTCGCCTGTCGACATAATCGACCTTTGCTTCAGCGGAAAATACAACAAGGAGGAGATGCTGCGCAAGATAAACGGGCACAGCGGACTGACCGCCCATCTCGGCACAAACGACGTGAGAGAGGTTGAGAAGCGCATAAGCGAGGGCGACGGACACGCGAAACTGGTTCTCGATGCCATGATATACAGCATCGCACGCCACCTCGCATCGCTCGCGCCTGCCACCTACGGACATGTCGACGCCGTGATAATAACGGGCGCCATAGCGCACAGCAAATATGTCACCGAGGGCATAAAGAAACGCGTGGAGTTCCTCGCACCAGTGTTCATATACCCGGGAGAGGACGAGCTCGCAGCACTCGCCAACAACGCATACCGCGCACTGAAGGGAGAAGAGGAGATTAAAATCTACAAATAACAAACGTGACCCTCCTGCCGACACGATGCGGGAGGGTCGCATTTTTATGCACACAGGCACAAAAACACACATTCGCTTGCACGTCATGGAATAAATCACTAACTTTGAAGCCCCGTAACCGAAAGCAGCAAGGAACTGCACTGACGGCAACAAAACAGACATGCACGAATGAGAATAGACATTATAACCGTGCTGCCGGAGATGATAGAAGGCTTCGTCAGCGAGTCGATACTGGCACGCGCGCAGAAAAAGGGACTGGCGGAGATCTGCCTGCACAACCTCAGGGACTACACCACAGACAAGTGGCGGCGTGTTGACGACTACCCATACGGCGGCTTCGCTGGTATGGTGATGCAGGTGGAGCCCATCGACAGGTGCATATCGGCACTGAAGCAACAGCGGCAATACGACGAGGTGATATTCACTTCGCCGGACGGAGAGCAGTTTGACCAGCACACCGCAAACGACCTTTCGCTCAAAGAGAACATCATTATACTCTGCGGACACTACAAGGGTGTTGACCAGAGGGTGCGCGACCACCTCATAACACGCGAAATCAGCGTAGGCGACTTCGTGCTGACCGGCGGCGAACTGCCTGCGGCAATCATCGCGGATGCCGTGGTGCGCGTTGTGCCGGGTGTTCTCGGGGACGACCAGAGCGCACTGTCGGACAGTTTCCAGGACGACCTGCTCGCAGCACCGATATACACACGGCCTGCGGAATACAAGGGATGGAAAGTGCCTGACATATTGCTGAGCGGACACGAGGCAAAGATAAAACAGTGGGAAACGGATCAGGCCGTGGAGAGAACAAAGCGGCTGCGGCCAGACCTGCTGAAAAAAGGCATTAGGAAATCCTGAGGGACTTTATTTGCGGTGAGAAATCCTCCCACCCGCTCATTGCTCCCAGTCATTCAGAAACATCTCCCCTATCCTGAACCCCTCCTCGTAAAGCCGTTCGAGTTTCTCAATGTCGCGCGTCATTCGCTTGACCTCCATTGGCTTCTCGGGACGTATGCATACGACACGTCCCTCGCTTTCCATACGGTCAACCATGTCGAGCTGGGCATTGTAAGCCGCTATGCGATGGCTGAGCGCTTCGCACAATTTAGGGTATCTCTTGTAAATAATATTCGGGATGGCGCGGTCCTTGCCGTCATTGCGATAACCTTTTCTGTGCGTCAGCACCACCACATTCCTGTCATATCCTTTCTCCACGGCACGCATCACGGGAATGCTGTCAACTATGCCGCCATCGAGCATCGGCACGCCGTCCACCTTCACCATCCTGCTCACATACGGAAGTGAGCTCGAGGCACGCACGATGTCAAGCGCGCGCTGCCTGTCGCTGTTCTCCGAGAGATAGCGCGGCTGCCCCGTGAGGCAGTCCGTCGCCACCATCTCATACTCCGTCCGTCCGTCGAAAAACGTGTCCCAGTCGAAAGGCAGCAGTTTGTTGGGAAAATCATCATAGAGAAGTTTGCAGTCGAATATGCACCCTTGCCTGAACAGATGCCGCAGCCCGATGTAGTCGTAACGCCCCAGGAAATCAATGTTTGACACGCGCGCCCTGCGCGGCTGGCGACTGATGTACGACATGCCGTTGCACGCCCCAGCCGACACCGCCACGACGTAACGGAAATAAACATCGTGCTTCATAAAAGCATCGAGGACACCCGTGGTGAACACACCGCGCATACCGCCTCCCTCAAGCACCAGTCCCATTCTTCTGCAAATCCTCATAGTACAAGAAATTATGATGCAAAGATAGCAAAAAAAATCACAACTCCACGATCCGCCAGACAAATTGTGGCATCAGAAATAAGTAATACAATTCGTTTACATTTATTTAGATATAAATATTGCACGTTATAAATAATTATTTGTATATTTGCAACGTCATTTGAAAAACAAATAATCATGTTTAATAAAGAAGTTTATTCAGAACGCCGCGCGCAACTCAAAAAGATGGTGAAGAGCGGCGTGATAATATTGTTCGGCAACAACGAGTCGCCAAACAACTATCCGTCAAACTCGTATTACCCGTTCCGTCAGGACTCGTCGTTCCTCTACTATTTCGGACAACGCCGCGACGGTCTGGTCGGCGTAATAGACTGCGACAACGACAACGAGACACTCTTCGGAGACGACATCGACATTGACGACATCGTGTGGTACGGCTCGGTTGACAGCGTGAGCGACATGGCTGCACAGGTAGGCGTGAGCAACAGCAGGCCAATGGCACAGTTGCAGGCAATATGCAACGACGCGAGGAAGGCAGGGCGCAAGATACACTTCCTGCCGCCATACCGCTTCGACACCAAGATACAGATAATGGATCTGTTGGGCATACACCCCTCGCAGCAGAAAGAGGCAGCATCGGTGGAGCTGATAAAGGCTGTCATCAAGATGCGCCAGGTGAAGACCAGCCTCGAGATCGCAGAGATTGAGAAAGCGTGCGCCATCGGCTACAAGATGCACACCACCGCGATGCGCCTAACGCGGCCGGGGCTCACCGAGAAATACGTCGGCGGACAGGTGGACGGCGTCGCGCACTCGATGGGCGAGCAGGTGAGCTTCGCAACGATATTCACACAGCACGGCGAGATAATGCATGGCACACCGTCGTACGACACGCTCGAGAGCGGCCGCCTCGCACTGTGCGACTCGGGAGCGGAGAACGCCGAGAACTATTGCTCGGACAACACCCGCACATTCCCCGTGAACGGCAAGTTCACACAGAGACAACTCGAGATTTACAGCATAGTGGAGGCATGTCACGACTACGCGCTGACAGCATCAAAGCCGGGCGTGCTATACTATGACGTCCACATGGGAGTGTGCCGCATGATGATTGAACGCCTCAAGGAGGTGGGACTGATGAAGGGCGACACCGACGAGGCACTGCACGCCGGAGCACACGCCATGTTCCTGCCACACGGACTGGGTCACATGATGGGCATGGACGTGCATGACATGGAGGGATTAGGACAGAACTACGTTGGCTTCGACGACGAGATACAGCCATCGACACAGTTCGGCACGGCAAGCCTGCGCTGCGGCAAGAGACTGCAGGAGGGCTTCGTGGTGACAGACGAACCGGGCATCTACTTCATCCCGGCACTCATCGACGACTGGCGCGCACAGGGGCTGCACCGCGACTTCATAAACTACGAACTGCTTGAGACATACAAGGACTTCGGGGGAATACGCATCGAGGACGACATACTGATAACGGCAGACGGCTGCCGCATCCTCGGCAAGGACGTAATACCATATCACCCGAAGGACGTTGAGGAGTATATGGCAGAAAACCGCATCAACCTGTGGATGTAAACCAAGGGGAATCTTGGAGTTAGAAAGCTTTGGAGATATTTCCGGAGTTAATCAACAGACCACCGGAACATCTATTGAGCTTCTGACCGTATTCCGCATAAGCAACCGCAAATAATCATAATCATAAACAATAAAGTAAAAAACCGAAAAAACAATGAAGAAAATCTTAATGCTCGCCTTGGTGGCATTGCTCGCCACAGGCGCAATGGCACAGGACAAGGAAGAAAACAAGAACAAGCCTGTGTTCACGACTATCAAAGCGATGCCCATCACAAGCGTAAAGGACCAGAACCGCTCCGGCACATGCTGGGCATACTCAACACTCTCGTTCTTCGAGAGCGAAATCCTGAAGGCCACAGGCAAGAACCTCGACCTCTGCGAGATGTTCGTGGCAAACAAAGACTACATGGAGCGCGCCATCCTCACGGTGCGAATGCACGGCGACAGCCAGTTCTCACAGGGCGGCTCGGCAGGCGACGTTCTCAGCATAATCAAGCGTCACGGCATCTGCCCGGAGAACGCGATGCCGCTGCCTGGGACAATGCAGGGCGACTCACTTGCAAACTTCAACGAGTTCTTCGAAGTAATGTCACCGTTCGTTGACGCCATTGCAAAGAGCAAGGCAAAGAAAATCTCCAAACAGTGGCGCGAAGGACTGCAGGGAATTATCGACGCTTACCTCGGAAAATGCCCTGAGAAGTTCACCTACGAGGGAAAGACATACACACCGAAGCAGTTCGCCGCAAGCCTCGGACTCAACTGGGACGACTACGTAAGCATCACAAGCTACACACACCACCCGTTCTACACCGCCTTCCCCGTGGAAGTGCAGGACAACTGGCGATGGGAAACTTCCTACAACGTGCCGATGGACGAGATGATGCGCATCATTGACAACGCCCTCGAGAACGGATACACCATAGCATGGGGCGGCGACGTGAGCGAGGAAGGCTTCACACGCAAGGGCCTCGGCATCGCATACGACACCAAGGCTGTGCAGAACCTTGCAGGAAGCGATGCCGCACGCTGGCTGAAACTGAACCAGACCGAGAAGAAGAACAAACTCGACTCGCTCGGCATCAACGCACCGGAAGTGATCCCAACACAGCAGATGAGGCAGGACGGCTTCGACAACTGGGAACTTACCGACGACCACGGAATGCACATCTACGGACTGGCAAAGGACCAGAACGGCAAGGAGTACTACATGGTGAAGAACTCATGGGGCGAATATGGCGACTACAAAGGCACATGGTACATGACCAAGGCATTCATAGCAACCAAGACGATGGACTACCTCGTTAACAAGAACGCCATACCAAAGGACATACGAAAGAAACTGGGCATCTGACAAACAGGCAGATTGCCATATACAAGACAAGGCCTGCCTCCCCGTAAAGCCAACGGAGAAGCAGGCCTTGCTTATGCACGACAGCACCAAAACACCACGCAAGCGATAACATACCGGCAGACAATCTCAACTGTTTTGATCATAAAGACTGCCCATATTGCCATACCAAAGACGGCAAAACGCAACTTTGTAACATACAACGCGGAAATTATCAGGCCGCCTGCTTGCCTGTTTGATTTTATTTTGCTAACTTTGGGGGCGCGTATCACGCGAATTTTGCCACGGCACTCAAAAAAACAACGCCATTGCAAACGCGACAGCAAACGCAAACCGCAATGGCTATGGGGTGTTTATGGTCACGAAGAAAATAAAAACAAAATAAATGCACTTTAAATGGAATCAAGAGACACCATCACCGGAGCAACAGAAAGCGGCTGAGGAACTTGCCGCCAAACTGGGTATGTCGCCAGTGCTGGTTTCAATACTGATGAAACGCGGCATAACTACAGAGTCGGCAGCAAAGCGGTTCTTCCGCCCTCAACTTGGCGACCTGATCAACCCGTTCCTGATGAAAGACATGGACATCGCCGTTGACAGACTCAACGACGCCATGGGGCGCAAGGAGCGCATCATGGTGTATGGTGACTACGACGTTGACGGCTGCACCGCCGTCGCACTGGTTTATAAGTTTCTGCAACAGTACTATTCCAACATAGAGTACTACATACCCGACCGCTACGACGAGGGCTATGGCGTGAGCTACAAGGGAATAGAATATGCCAAGAAGGCTGGTGTCAGACTAATAATCATTCTCGACTGCGGTATAAAGGCAGCCGAGGAAATCGCATACGCCAAAAGCCTTGGCATAGATTTCATAATATGCGACCACCATGTGCCGGACGACATCATGCCGCCGGCCGTGGCGATACTCAACCCGAAACGCCCCGACGACTCCTACCCTTTCAAGCACCTGTGCGGCTGCGGGGTGGGCTTCAAGTTCATGCAGGCTTTCGCCAAGAACAACGGGATACCGTTCTCGCGGCTGATGCCACTGCTCGACCTCTGCGCCGTGAGCATCGCCGCAGACATCGTACCAGTGACCGACGAGAACCGCATACTCGCATTCCACGGACTGAAACAACTAAACCAGAACCCGAACATCGGACTGAAGGCCATAATAGATATATGCGGTATGAGCGGGCGCGACATATCAATGAGCGACATTGTCTTCAAGATAGGGCCGCGCATAAACGCATCGGGCCGCATGGAGAACGGGAAGATGAGCGTCGACCTCCTGGTGGAGAAAGACATACAGGCGGCTCTCGGGAAGGCTCACCACATCAACGAGTACAACGAGCAGCGCAAGGACATCGACAAGCAGATGACCGAGGAGGCCAATGCCATTGTTGCAAGGATAGACAGCCGTAACCACCACAGCAGCATAGTGCTGTATGACGAGAACTGGAAAAAGGGTGTCATAGGCATCGTCGCATCGAGGCTCACCGAACTGTACCTGCGCCCGACGGTGGTAATGACGCGCGACGGCGACTTTGCCACAGGATCGGCACGCAGCGTGAAGGGCTTCGACATATACGGGGCGATAAAGAGCTGCCGCGACCTGATGGTCAACTTCGGCGGACACACATACGCCGCAGGACTGACGCTGCGTTGGGACGACCTGCAGGAATTCCGCCGGCGTTTCCAGCAATACGTCGAGGAGAACATCCAAAAGGAACAGACAGAGGCCATACTGGACATCGATGCGGAGATTTACTTCAAGGACATAACACGCAAGCTGCACAACGACCTGAAACGCCTGGCGCCATTCGGGCCGGCAAACACAAAGCCGCTGTTCGTGACAAGGGGAGTATATGACTTCGGCACGAGCAAGGTTGTGGGGAGACACCAGGAACACATCAAACTGGAACTGGTTGACTCGAACTCAAACAACGTGATGAACGGCATAGCCTTCGGACAGAGCAAGTCGGTGCGCTACATAAAGAGCAAGCGGGCGTTCAGCATAGCATACACCATCGAAGACAACGTTTTCAAGAAAGGTGACGTGCAACTGCAGATAGAGGACATAAAGCCGGAAGACACCAACGGCGAAACAAACGCCGAACGCTGATGCCAAACCTTGAAGACTACCGTGCGATACTGAAAGAATACTGGGGATATGACGATTTCCGGGGCATACAGCATGAGATAATAGAAAGTATCGGCAGCGGCAGAGACACCCTTGGCCTCATGCCGACAGGCGGGGGCAAGTCGATCACGTTCCAGGTGCCGGCATTGGCAATGAATGGGGTGTGCCTCGTGATAACACCTCTCATAGCACTGATGAAAGACCAGGTGGCAAGCCTGCGGAAACTCGGCATAAAGGCGGCATACGTAAACAGCAGCATGAGCCACGGCGAGGTGCTCTCCACGCTCGAGAACTGCATCTATGGCGGCGTAAAGTTGCTTTACGTCTCGCCGGAGCGGCTCTCCTCCGAACTGTTCCAGACGAAGATAAGTCACACGGAGGTGAGTTTCATCACGGTGGACGAGGCACACTGCATAAGCCAGTGGGGATATGACTTCAGGCCGTCATACCTCGAGATAGTGAAGATAAGGCAACTGAAACCCGACGCACCAGTGCTCGCGCTCACGGCAACGGCCACACCAGATGTGGTGGACGACATTCAGGACTGTCTGGGATTCCGCCACAGGAACGTGTTCAGGATGAGTTTCGAGCGCAAGAATCTCGCATACATCGTGCGCCATGCCACCGACAAGGAAGAGCAAATGCTGCATATACTCAACTCGGTAAGCGGCAGCGCGATAGTGTATGTGCGAAGCCGCAAGCGCACTGTGGAACTCGCACGCCTGCTGACGGAGAGCGGCATAACAGCACAGGCATACAACGCAGGCTTGGACAGCGAGGTGCGCAGCCAGCGGCAGGAGGAATGGAGCGAGTCGAAAGTGCGCGTCATGGTGGCCACAAACGCCTTCGGCATGGGAATTGACAAACCCGACGTGAGGGTGGTTATACACATCGACTGCCCCAACTCGCTCGAGGCATACTTCCAAGAGGCCGGGCGCGCCGGGCGCGACGGGAGGAAAAGCTATGCCGTGCTGCTCTACAACGATGCCGACAGCAGCAAACTTATGAAACGCATTGCCGACACCTTCCCGCCAAAGGAATATGTGCGGAGGGTGTATGAGCATCTCGCCTATTTCTACGAGATGGCGGTTGGCGACGGCAACGGGGTTACGCGGGAGTTCAACATTGACAAGTTCTGCGTGGCGTTCAAGCACTTCCCTGTGCAGGTGGAGTCGGCGCTGCACATACTGACACGCGCAGGATATATAGTGTATGAGGAGGAGAACGACAACCGCGCGCGGCTGCACTTCACGCTCGGCCGCGAGGAACTATACCGCCTGAGCCACCTATCGGAGAGCGAGAACACCATAATCACCACACTGCTGCGGTGCTACGGCGGGCTGTTTGTCGATTACCAGTATGTCAACGAGAGTTTCATCGCGCAGCAGGCAGGTATGGACACGGTTGAGGTGTACGCACTGCTGAAGAGGCTCGACGCGAAACACATACTGCATTTCATTCCGCAGAAAAAGACACCTTATATAACATACGCGCGCGACAGGGAAAAGGGGGAGGACATTGTGCTGACGGCCTCTGTTTATGATGACCGGAAACGCGAGATGGAAAAACGCATAAGGGAGATGATCGGATATGCCACCGATGACAACACATGCCGGTCGCGTATGCTGCTGAGGTATTTCGGGGAGACGCGGGCGGACGACTGCGGACAGTGTGACGTGTGCGTCGAACGCAGGACAAACCATCTGTCGGAAAAGCGTCTGTCGCCAGCAAAAAAGCAAATCGCCGAACTTTTAGGCGACGGCAAGCGTCACCACATAACGGAACTGCGCCGCATAGACATCGACACTGATATAATCGACGAGGCATTAGAGGATCTCCTCGCCGAGGAGAAGATAAGGATGAACGGCAGCTTCATCTTTATCGAGGCCTGACACGCAAGCATTCACAAGCCATTTATCTGCAAGAGCTCACGAAGCGCAGCCAGCACCTGCACACCTCCGCCTCCGACCCGCCGCCGCATGGTGTCTTGGTGATGCGGATTTTGAATGACATTGCGTCGGAGTTGTCTGTCTCGCGGTAGAAATTAAGCCTGTCGCCATAGTGCGACTCGACAACGTATGCAATGTCGAAGCGGCGGAGGCGGTTCTCCTCATACCACCCGACCGGGAATAGGTCGAGAACATGATCTATGTACTTCACCGAGTTTATATGCCCGTTGATGTCAACGTCGCTGTATCGTGTGTCAATGGACGACACGAACTCCGCGCCGTTTCCAATTTTCACGCGCGACAGTTTCTCCATAGGGTTCTCCTTCGCGCTATCAATATACTGCATCAGCGCGCCGTCATTCACATCCAGCAAGTTGCATGGCTGCCTCGTAACGGTGTCTATCATAGCCCATATACTCCTGCCGTAGCCGTATATTTTGGGCTGCTCAACGTCAGTGGTGGTCGGTGCCTGTGCCGACGTGATGCGGAAACTGCGGTTCGTGAAATTGCGCATCGCGCTCTCTATCCACGTCTCCACGCGGAATTTGTCATACTGCACAGGCATACCGTCCATCTCTATGGCAAGCCTCGACAGCACCCATGTCTTGTTCATGGCGTTGAGCCTGTCCATCCCGAAACCACGGTCACGGCTGTGGAAGTCGGCCGCATTGAGCAGATGGTTGCCCAGATGTCCCATGAACAGACGGTGGCTGAAGTCGCAGTGAAACGGCTCCGCCATTGTCTCGTATATCCCCACCTTGTCCATCATATCCATTTAAATTAGCGTCAAAATAAATTCCGACACCACAAAGGTATGAAAATAAAATGAGAATGCGAAACTGCAACCATCTATAGTTAGACGGGAAAACTAAATTCCCAAACGCAATAATTGTAAAATCCTAAAAGCAGATAATCAAAATTAATTGCAGACCTGCATACTATTCCATGATTACCTGCCCCATATCTCATTTCGTTATTATATCCTCGTTGTCTATGGTTTCCCCTACTCTCCTGCCCCGGAACTGCTTTCCGAAACGATATGAAACGGACAGTGAAAGCCTCGACGTTGGTATATGAAGAGTTGAAGTCTGGTGAACGCCCTTGAAGTCATATTCCATACGCCTTTTTCTTGCAAGCCCAAACATGTCTGTATACATCAATGACACATCCAGGTGGTTATGGAAGAGCGATTTGGTGAGAAGCAAGTTGAACATCGGTCTGACATAACTGACGGCATTGAACTCAATGTCTTTGCTAATGTAGTTCATAAAAAGATTCATAAACCATTGCCTTGGCATCATATAAGTCAGGTTGCCGGAACATACGAACGCCCATCCTTTGTTCTCAGAATTAAATGCCGCGTCCTTCAAATCCTTTTTGATGTCGAACACGGTGTACACAGCCCCGGCACTAACATTCAAATTCAGTTTGTTCGACAGGAAAGGTTTGTTGTATGCAACATTAATCCTGTAACTCTGCCCGTGTCCTGTATTCTCGTAGGTCGACATGTTATAGTCGTTCAAATAAACTTGCCCGATGAAATTGTCTGTGTTCTCGTATGACATTACCGCAGTGAGGTAACTATTCTTTATCTGCCTGCTGTAATTCACGGAATATTTGTCAGTGAGTTTCGACTTCAGCCCCGGATTTCCCTTAAACTGTGTCAATTCATTGATGTAATACACTTCAGGGTTGAGATAGTCAACGCTTGGCCGTTCTATGCTTCTTTTGTATGTAGCCGACAGAGAGCCTATGCCACTTCCGTAATTCAATGTGAACGATGGCAAAAATGAAAAATTCCGCCGCGAATTGCCGTTGTCAAACCTACAACCATCCCAGTCTCCGCGCAGCAATACGAACAGACTCCATTTGTCACTGAGCGACACATTATCCTTGAAGTAGAATTGCTGCACGTCGCTGGCATATTCCTTGTCAGAATATGTCAGGGTGGAGTTCCGGTAAATGCTCTTATACCCAGCAGCGACAGAATGGTATTTGCTGAATAGCGAAACGCTGTCCGACTCATACATCAGGTCGCCGGTAAACTCATTCATCCGCCCAATATACTTTGTCAAAGGCACGGTTGACCTGTTTTTGCTTCTATAGTTGAAGTACCTCGCCTTGACGTATAAACGGTCGTTGTCACCCATGTCGTGTCTTACCACCAGGTTGGCGACGTTGCTGAAATAGGACTCTTCCACTTCCTTGTCTGGCTGCGCCATGCCATTCATTTGCCAGTGAACGTCCGCAGGGCTTTTGTATCCAAACATTGTATATGACAATGATGACATCCAGCGTGGAGAAAAAAACATGTTGATCCTGCACATTCCGCTGTATTGTTTCAGGTGATTGTGGTTTTCAGAGAAAAACACGTCCTCACTGTTCCTGTTGATTTTATAGTTGCTTTCTTGATGGTCATCAACATACGTTCCCCACGTGGTCACCTCCATTTTCCTGGAACTATACTTGAAACTTGGACTTACACGGAATCCCTTGTCCGTCAGGCTTGTCGACCCAGCATCAATCTCTCCACTGTATTGTGTATAGATACTCCTTTTGAGAATGATGTTTATTTCTCCGGAATAATTGTCGTCGTTGAGACTAACCCTGCGCATTTCCACTTTATGTATGTCTTTGGCATCTATCTTTGACAACTCTTCATCAGACGCCTCCACACCATTCACAAACAGTTTCGCCCCCTTATGTTCCCCTGCAAATCTGAAAGTGTCATCAGAATAAACGACACCAGGAATTCGTTTCAGAGCCATGTCTGCCTTCGCAGATTTCAGCAATCCTTTGGAGAAGTCGGTCTTGAATGTCACCTTCTCCGCGTTTCCCTTTGAGACCGTCCTGTATCCAACAATCTCAACCTCGTCAAGGGCTCTCGGCATCAATGTTATTCTGGCATCAGGCGAAGATGAAAAATCAATTATTGTGTCCAAAGGCATATACATATTGCTACTTACGGAAACATGCGCTTTTGTGCAAGTGTCATTTTCCTTTATCTGACATTTAAAAATGCCATTTTCATCTGTCATGCCTTCAATTTTCCTTTCACATATAGTCAGTTTCAGTCTTATACCGACAGCCGGCTGGCTATCTGTATCTGCGAAACGAAACATCAAGATGTTTCCCTCCTGTGCAAAAGCACAGACAGGCATTCCTATGAAAAACAGGGAAAGAAGAAATCTAAAGGCCGTTGTATAACGACCTTTAAAATAATCAAAGCAAATCTTCATAAACATTGCTATTCTCTCCACTGTCCAACAAGTATTGTGCCATTACTCGTAATACCAAATACACCACTTCCATAACATCCTTTGACAGGGTCTGCTGGCGGTGGTATTGTATTAGTTGTGAAATTAGCCCTTGGTGCAGTGGCTTTAACTTCAGACATTGAATAAACAGCCGTCAATACTACCGTACAGATAGCAATGAAAAACTTTAATTTAACATCCATAATTTTAAGATTTAAGGCTATGTGCCTACTAATTTGTTTTAAAAAGGTTATTCAGCGGCTTCCTTTTTGTTTTTCTTATCCATGTTGCAATATTAGATTTTTTTTTTGAAACTTCCAAATATTTTGCGACTTTTTCGCAGAAAATTGCACTTCGTTTTGGAACTTGCAGAACTTGCAAGAATGATTACTTCGATCAGGAATCTTCAGAATATATTTTTCATCCCATCGTTGGATGCCAACCACTTTTTCGCCACAGTAAAAGTAAGTCCACATCCTCGCGGTGAGACAAATTAATAAGATGTCTGGAATGAATGCCTTCCTTTTTTAACGTTTTAAAAAATGAGGACACAAAAACCTGTGCCCCCATTTTCATCACATCTAACCAATCATGGTCTTGAGGTCTTCATCAACGGTCGTGATGCCACTCAGACCAAATTGCTCGACAAGCACCTTCAACACGGCCGGGGAAACGAATGCCGGCAAGGTTGGCCCGATGTGGATATTTTTTATGCCAAGGCTAAGAAGCGCGAGCAGCACGATTACCGCTTTCTGCTCATACCATGCTATGTTGAAAGCAATGGGCAAGTCGTTGATGTCTGAAGCACCGAAAATCTCCTTCAACTTCAGTGCCACCACTGCCCATGTGTATGAGTCGTTGCACTGTCCGGCATCCAGCACACGCGGAATGCCGTTGATGTCGCCAAGGTTCAGTTTGTTATACTTGTATTTGGCACAACCTGATGTCAGGACGACAACGTCTCTCGGCAATTTCTTTGCAAACTCGGTATAGTAGTCGCGGCTCTTGAAGCGTCCGTCGCATCCGCCCATGACAACAAACTTTCGTATGGCGCCGCTCTTCACGGCTGCAACAATCTTGTCGGCAAGGGCAAGTACCTGGTTGTGCGCAAACCCACCCACGATATGTCCATGCTCTATCTCTGTCGGAGCCTTGCATGTCTTTGCCAATTCAATCACTTCGGAGAAGTCTTTATGCCCCTCAGAATTGGTCTCGATATGTTTCCATCCAGGGAAGCCGGTTGCGTTCATCGTGAACACACGATCCTTGTAGTTCGCATTCGTGGCGGGAGGGACGATGCAGTTAGTTGTGAAGACAATCGGCCCATTGAATGTGGAGAACTCTTCTTTTTGCTTCCACCATGCATTGCCGTAGTTGCCAACCAAATGCTTGTACTTTTTAACCCGTGGATAGTAATGTGCAGGCAACATCTCGCCATGAGTATATACATCGATGCCAGTGCTCTCGGTCTGTTCCAGTAGGTCTTCGATGTCGTGCAAATCGTGCCCGCTTATGAGTATACCAGGATTTTCACCCACACCGATGTTGACCTGCGTTATTTCCGGGTTACCATAAGTCGTGCTGTTGGCCTTGTCAAGCAGTGCCATCACGTTCACACCTTGTGAGCCAGTAGCCATAACCGTATCAAGCAGGGCATTTATGTCTGAATCCGGATTAGTGATGGCAGCCAAAGCCTCACATACGAAATCTGTAATCTTTTTGTCTGTGTAGCCCAGACGCGATGCGTGTTCGTAGTATGCCGCAAGTCCCTTGAGTCCAAGCGTGGTCAATTCTTTCAGCGAGCGCAGGTCTTCGTTCGCGTTGCGGAGGACAGTCGCAGCGGCAGCCTCATGGTCGTACATTGATTTTTCGCCGCCCCACTGCACTTCGTGATAGTCCGGCAATTCCACACCCGAGTTACGGGCAATGAGAATAAGCCTTTTCTTCAAGTCTATTCCCGCATCCACACGCCTTAGTATTGACGGATCGTCGAAGTTGGCATTTGTAATGGTTGCAAACAAGGCATCCATCATAAAGCCGTCCACCTCCGGCAGGCTTTCAACATTCGCCTTGCGCAGCGCATGTTCTATCGTTGCTATGCCACGTACAATACTGATCAAGAGATCCTGATACTTGGCCGTGGATGGCTGCTTGCCGCACACGCCCCTTACGGTACACCCCGTACCTTTTGCAGTTTCCTGACACTGGAAACAAAACATTTGATTTTCCATAATGATGATGTATAAAATATTTTTCCGATGTTGCAAAGATAACACACAGCAAGGAATGGCATTGGTAACAAATGTTACTTAATAAGAATAAAAAAAGTTAAACATTGACCGTAGGAATACAAAATAACGATAAATTTGTATGAAACAAAGAGACTCAAGCGGTTAATAAAGGGAAAGGAAAACAAAGCAATGGAACACAAGATACTTAAAACATTGACACACTGTCCGCTATTTCAGGGAATGGCAGAAGAGAAAATAGACCGGCTGTTGGACAGCATCAACAACAGGCTTGTAAGTTTTGACAAACACGACATCTATGCACTTGCCGGCTATCCATGCAGGTATGCAGACATCGTGATTAAAGGCGAGTTGGTTGCCAGCATGGTTAGCCTGTCAGGCAAGTATGTGGAGATTAGCAGACTGAAAGCCGGCGACATGGTTGCTCCCGCTTTTATTTTCGCAAGCGACAACCGTATGCCAGTAAGCGTCGAGGCAGGTGCATATACACAGATACTGCGTATTAGCAAGAGCGAGTTGAAACGGCTGATAGATGCCGACGAGAAAATCCGCATGAACTATATCCAAACCATTGCCGACATCGAAGTATTCCTGACACGCAAGATGCGCATCCTCTCATTGTTGACGGTGCGTGAAAAAGTGGCATATTTTATTCTTTCAATTTCAAAGGAACAGGGCACGAATACAGTGAAACTTGATAAGTCGCGGCAGGAAATCGCCGACTCTTTTGGCATTCAGAAATTCTCATTGCTGCGTTGCATGTCCGAATTGGTTGATGCCGGTGCCATAAAAGTTGACGGAAAGACAATAACAATCTTAGACCGTAATAAAATGGGATAACATCAGCAATATATGGCAACGGATACATGGGGGCGGGCTTACAGATCGTGAGTCCCTGCATTTATAAGAACTGCTATCGCAGGCTTTATGAAACAGCAATAATAAATTACGCGAGTTCGTGATAAGATAAGTTTAGAAAAGTTCCAGTTGACATGAATCCTCTATATGTGTACCTGCAATTCATCCTGTTCGTTGTCAAAGAAACAGTATGCTGTAAGTTCAGGGTAGAGGTTCGTAATTAAATTATGTATTGACCGGTTTGTATTTAACAAAAACGCACAGGAATTTTAACACTGAAACGGCTACTTTTTAAAGAAAAAATTTCTCGCGCTGGAATATGCGATTCTCAGCATGTTTCGCAAGTGGCTGACTGCGAGAAGTTTGAAACGTATTGACAAAATCCGTCATGCAGTTTGTGCCTAATCGCACTGCCGTTTGCACCAAACCGCAGTCTCGTTTGGTACGAACTGCATCGTAATAAGGCACAAACTGGTGTGCGATTCGGCACAAAACACACCGAAGTGAGGCGAAAAGTGGGCCGCCGTTCCCATGAATTTCGCAAATAATTACAAATGAAGTCTCTGGTTTGTCAGGAAATCCTGCACGCGGGCGAGTCTGAAAATTAACACAATTAACAATTATTTGCCCGCTTATATGCATGAAGTGCAGCCTGTCAGGCTGCGGTGCATACGCACGAATCACCGACATTTACGCCTGTAGGGATTTGCGCCCTGTAAGTAAGGAAATGGATTTGCCCAGACGCAAAATATTGCACTGGCATACCTGTTTCGCACTTGTAGGGACTTACGCCCCTGTAAGTCCGCAATCACAATCGTCAGCAAATATAATCTTTTAGTATGTAGAGGACGGACTTACAAGGCGTAAGTCCCTACAAGTCAACTGGGAAAAAGCAATCACCATCGTCAGAACAGATAATTTTGTTAGGCATGTGCATCAGTATGTAGAGGACGGACTTACAGGGCGTAAGTCCCTACAAGTCAACCGGGAAAAAGCAATCACCATCGTCAGAACAGATAATTTTGTCAGGCATGTGCATCAGTGTGCAGAGGACGGACTTACAGGGTGTAAGTCCCTACATTGGGTAAGCCCACATCAACATATAATAAAAATATTATTGTGAAACGGACTTACAGGGCGGGCGTAAGTCCCTACAAGTCAACCGGGAAAAATAGGATATGACCGTTTTGACACGCCATCATGTATTGGCATACCCATAACTCAAACAAAGACATTGTTATTATTTGTCACTGTATGGACATTGCTTATCCCCAACCGGGGTATAAAATTACAATATCTTCAGTGCAATTGCTGCACACGCCTCTGCATCTGCCAAAGCATGATGGTGGTTTGTCAAGCCATATCCGCACCGTGCCGCAATGACATCAAGCGTGTGACTTCCACCAGGCCACAAATGGCGTGAGGCGAGGCAGGTGCAGTGGAACTCGTAATCCGGATAGTCCATCTGGTAAACACGAAAGACCGCCCTAAGACAACTCTCGTCAAACGATTTGTTGTGTGCCACGAGAGGAAGCCCGGCAATTATCGGCTCGACCCTGGCCCAAACCTCGGGAAACACGGGGGCGTCATCTGTATCGGCAGCACACAGGCCATGCACCTGACTGCACCTGTAATTGTAATATTCCGGTTCGGGTTTGATCAGTGAATAGAACTTATCAACCACCTCGCCGCCACGCACTATGACTATACCCACAGAACACACTGACGACCGCTCATTGTTGGCGGTCTCAAAATCTATTGCCGCGAAATCTTGCATATTTTTTTATATTGTCAAGATACATATTCATAATAAGCAATCCACGTTTCATGCGGATTGAGAAACTCCCACCTCTCTGTTACAAGAGAAGCGGGAGTTTTCTAGTTATTCGAAAACCTGACCAGCAGGATTATTTCGTGGTGTCGTTAAATGTAACAACGCGGTTGAACTCAACCTGGTCGAAGAGCTTGTCTGTTGGGCCATGACCCTCGACTGCGAGGCGACTTGCAGAAATCTTGTACTTCTTGACGAGTGCGTTCTTCACTGCGTTTGCACGGTCAACAGACAACTTCTTGTTTAACTCCAGCGGTCCCTCAGGAGAAGCATATCCGTCAATCTTGACATTTGCTTCCGGGTGGTTCTTCATGTAACTTGCGATGAGTTCAATCGGAGCATACTGTGCCGGGTCGATGACGCTCTTGCCCTGACGGAAGATAACCGTAGGCTGGAGATTGGCAACCTCCTTGCACTCGGGGCATGGCGGGCACTCGCGTGCGTTGCACTCGTCGAGCAGTTTCTGCAGGCGTGCATTCTCGCGATCCTTTGCGTCGAGGTCGCTGCGCAGACCATTGATGATGCCGTTCAGGCGGTCAATCTCCGCATCGTTGCGCAGGCTTGCAACCTTGAAGTTGTGCGTGCCGTTGGAGTTCTTGAACTTATAGACAACACCTGCGTTCAACTGGAAATTGGCGCGGTTAACGTTGAACTGTGTTCCCGTGTATGTCTTTTCGAAATACTTGTCGTTGACAGTTATCGCAGTAGGACCGTTTAGCCCCCATGTCACTGCCGGCTCAACATAAATCTGCCATGCCTTGCTTGCACCGAGGTTGAATGCGAGGTCGAAACCAGCCTTTGCGGTGGTGTTGTTGAGATTGTTCAACTTCATCTTGTCGTTTGTTCCGAACTGGTGTCCCCAGCCAAGACCTGCGACGGCGATGAACTCGCATGTGCGCGGTTCGCCCAGGTAACCTCCGAACCAGTTGCTGATGTTAACGGTGGCGATTGCACCTACGTTGGTGTAGCGCACGAAAGTCTTCTTCTCCGGCATGAAGCCCGGCTCGTTGGATTTGTTTGAGAAATATGCGTTACCCTCGACTGCAAATCCGAACACTGGCGTGAACCAGCGGCCTACGCGCAGACCCGCATTGGGGTTGAGACCGCCAAGCCATCCGTTCTGGCCTGTCATCTTTGTTGAAACTCCGCCGTTGACTCCGATATAGAAGTTATCGAAAGTCTTGCTTTCTTCGAGAACTTGTGCCGATGCACCGAGTGTCATTGTTGCTGCGGCAAAAATTACGAGTAATCTTTTCATTTTAATCTTGTTTTAATTAAACTATTAGTGTATTATACCTTCTTTATTATTATCAAAATATGTTATTGTCTGCAAAGTAATAAATAATTATCGATACTTCCAAATATTTGCACCCTAAATTAAATATTTTTTTCACATAAGTTAATATAAATAAGAAACACATGGGCTTTCTCACTTCTTTTTTGTAATTTCGCGGCATGAAAAGGATTATTCTTATCACAGGCGGGCAACGGTCTGGGAAAAGTTCATACGCAGAAAGTCTCGCGCTGAAGCTTAGCGACAGTCCGGTCTATATCGCGACGGCACATATATGGGACGAGGAGTTCCGTCAGCGGGTGCTGAAGCATCAGGAAAGACGCGGAAGGCAATGGGAAAACATCGAGGAGGAGAAATGGCTTAGCCACCACAACATATACAATAAGGTGGCAGTTATCGACTGCATAACGCTATGGTGCACCAATTTCTTCTATAACCAAGGGGCAAAGGAATGGGAACAGCCAACGGTGGACTCGGCGCTCGAGGAGATAAAAAAGGAGTTCGACCGCTTCACGGAGCAAGAATCAACGTTCATCTTCGTGACAAACGAGATAGGGAGCGGAGGGGTCAGCACTGATGTCACACAGAGGCGGTTTACCGACCTGCAAGGCTGGATGAACCAATATGTTGCGGCGCACGCCGACGAGGTTATATTGATGGTCAGCGGAATACCCGTCAAGATAAAAGGATAGGGAATGACAAAAAAACTTTATAGTAATATGAGAGACTTTCATATAAGGAAACCTGACGAGAATTTGCGCAGTTCAATACGGGATAAGATTGACAACCTGAACAAACCTAAGGGGGCGCTTGGCATGATAGAGACGCTGGCGGAACAGATTTGCATGGTGCAGCAGACACTAACGCCGCAACTGGAACACCCTTGCCACATACTCTACGGAGGTGACCACGGCATAGAACGGGAGGGAGTGAGCGTAAGTCCGCGAGACGTGACGTGGCAGCAGATGAGGAATTTCACCAAGGGCGGCGGCGGTGTAAACATGTTCTGCCGGCAGCACGGTTTCAAACTGTTGATAGTGGATGTGGGCGTTGACCACGACCTGAGCGACAACAAGGACATAATAAACCGCAAGATTGCACACGGCACTAAGAATTTCCTTTACCAAGCGGCAATGAGCGAGGAAGAGTTCGACAAGGCAACCGGCATTGGCGTGGAGATGGCGGAACGCTGCAAAGACGAGGGGTGCAACATAATATGCACCGGTGAGATGGGCATTGCAAACACTTCCCCGTCGAGTATATGGATGTATATGTTCGGGGGCGTTCCGCTCGACGAGTGCATCGGAGTGGGTGCAGGACTGAACGATGAAGGACTGCTGCACAAGCGCGATGTGCTGAAAAAGGCTGTGGAGCGTTTTGAAAGCAAGCGAACAGGCAACGCATGGCGGTGGACGGCAGACAACACAAGGCTGGCGATACGCTACTTCGGCGGCTTCGAGATGGTGGCGGCAATAGGCACTATGCTGCGGGCGGCGGAACTGGGAATGCTGGTGATGGTTGACGGCTTCATCATGTCGGCATGTATGCTTGCAGCGTCACGACTTTATCCAAACGTTCTCGACTATGCCATATTCGGGCATTGCGGCGATGAGAGCGGACACAAGAGAATGTTGGAGATCATGCACGCAAGACCTATTCTGCGCCTCGGAATGAGGCTCGGGGAGGGAACGGGCGCACTTTGCTCCTACCCTATCATAGAGAGTGCCGTTAAGATGGTCAACGAGATGAACAACTTCGACAACGCGCACATAACAAAATATTTTTAACCACAGCGTTCCGGAAGTTACTTCCAGGAAAACAAGTGGAGACCAAATTGCTATATCATGGAGATAAACATTGACCAAACGAAATGGTGGCAGCGGATTTACGCTGCACTGATTTTCTTCACACGACTGCCCCTCTGGCGACTATACCAGCCACCGCAACAGTGTTACAAGACCGTAGTGGAACACTGGCCCATGGCGGGGTGGCTAACGGGGGGCGTCATGGCGGCAACTGTTTATTTCGGGAGTACGATGTTTCCGTTCCACGTCGCACTTGTCATCGCCATCATTGCACGCGTGATGCTTACGGGAGCATTGCACGAGGACGGGCTTGCCGATTTCTTCGATGGCTTCGGAGGTGGCGGGAACGACCGCGAGCGCATACTCAGGATAATGAAGGACTCGCACACCGGGACTTACGGTGTGCTGGGGCTTATACTGTATTTCGCGCTGCTGTATGCCACACTGCATTCACTCACGCCAACGGTGGCGTCACTTGCCATCTTCGCAGGCGACGCATACTCAAAGATGATTGCGGCACAGATAATAATGTTCCTGCCATACGCACGCACCGAGGAGACAAGCAAGATGCACGCCGTGTACCGAAAGATGAGCATCAGGGCCGGCATCCTGCTCTTCCTGCAGGGCACGCTGCCGATGCTTCCACTGATATATGCCAGCATTAACGGAATGGCACTGCGATGGGACTTGCTGATATTCGTGCCGTGCATAGTAATGTATTTCCTTTACTACATGATGCTTCGCAAGATAAAAGGATACACTGGGGACTGCTGCGGCGCGCTGTTCCTGATCATTGAACTGTCATTCTACCTCATGATGCTGATAAGATAACAGCCCGTAATGACAAATTGAACACAAGCAATATGGAAATATATATGATAAGACACACAAGCGTGGGAGTGCCGAAAGGCACATGCTACGGCTGGAGCGACGTGCCGGTGGCTGGCACTTTCGAACAGGAGGCGGCTGCCACCAAGGAAAAACTGAGCGGGATTGAGTTCGACAAAGTGTTCTCGTCGCCACTTTCGAGGGCTATGAAACTGGCAGAGTTCTGCGAATGCGGAGAACCGGAACCCGATGACAGACTAAAGGAAATGAACATGGGCGACTGGGAAATGAGAGCCTACGATGAAATCGAGAAACATGACCCGGCAATACAGAAATGGTATGAAGACTACATGAACCTCGCCGCAACCAACGGCGAGAGTTACCGCATGGTGTATCGCCGCGTTGCCGGATTCCTTGATGAGCTGCGTAAGCGCGACTACCGCCGCGTTGCAATATTCGCACACGGAGGAGTGCTGATATGCGCAGGGGTTTATGCTGGCCTCTTTCCCGAGGATGGATGTTTCCGGCATCTCACGCCATACGGGGGAATCCAGATAATAAACATATAGGCATGAAAAAACCTGCCGCAGGCAATGTAAATCACCGTGCGGCAGGTCTTTTTATTTTGATGTCACCGTGCGGTTACATCTTCTTTATGATTGAACGACCGGCCTTGATAGCCTCCATGTTGAGAGGAATCAAACCATGGTGACGCTCGGGAAGGGTCTTGTAGAGAGCCTTCTCAACGCCCTTGTCGCTAACCACAGGGCAAACCTCAAGCAGTCCGCCAAGTACAATCATGTTGAACACCTTCGAGTTCTTCATCTCTGCCGCCTTGTCCATGGCATCTATGCGGTAAACATTGATGTCCTTGCGCTCCGGTGGGTTGATGATTCCGTAGCCGTCGTAGATAAGTATGCCGCCCGGTTTGATTTTCGGTGCGAACTTGTCGAGCGACGGTTGGTTCAAAACGATTGCAATGTCATACTTGCTAAGGATTGGCGATGAAACGCGGTCATCGCTTACAATCACTGTCACATTGGCTGTACCGCCGCGCTGCTCAGGGCCATACGCCGGCATCCATGTAACTTCCTTATTTTCCATCAGTCCGGAGTAAGCGAGAATCTTCCCCATAGAAAGGACACCCTGTCCTCCGAAACCAGATATAATTATTTCATGTGTCATATTCCGTTTCCTCCTTACTCTTTTGTTGTGTCCTTAAGATCTCCCTGCGGATAGTATGGGAACATGTGTTCCTCCATCCACTCGTTTGCCTTTGCCGGCGGCATCTTCCATCCGCTGTTGCACGTTGACGTTATTTCGACAAGGCACGATCCCTTTCCTGCCATATTTGCCTCGAAAGCCTTCCGTATTGCCTTCTTTGCCTTTGCGATATGCCCTACGGTGTTAACGCTCTGTCGCGTAACGAAGCATGTTCCCTCCAAAAGGGCTGCGATCTCAGGCATCTTCAGCGGGTAGCCATGCAGCTGCGGGTCACGTCCGTAAGGACATGTGGCGGTCTTCTGACCTACGAGCGTCGTCGGGGCCATCTGCCCGCCAGTCATTCCGTAAATGGCGTTATTGATGAATATAATGGTTATGTTCTCACCACGGTTGAGGGCATGGATTGTCTCGGCAGTACCTATACAGCCAAGGTCGCCGTCTCCCTGATAAGTGAAAACCAGACGGTCTGGCCACAGCCTCTTGACCGCCGTGGCAACGGCGGGTGCACGTCCGTGCGCAGCCTCCTGCCAGTCAACGTCAATATAGCGGTATGCGAAGACGGCGCAACCCACCGGTGAGACACCAACGGATTTCTCCTCCATTCCCATATCCTCGATTACCTCTGCTACGAGTTTATGTACGACACCATGAGAGCATCCCGGGCAGTAGTGCATGGGCACTTCGTTCATCAGCGTCGGTTTCTTGTACACCAGGTTCTCTGGACTTATAATATCATTCTTTTCCATGGCTTACATCAATTTGGTTTTGATAGCGTTCACGATTTCATCCGGTTCGGGCACTATGCCACCCAAACGTCCAAAGTGTTCCACAGGCAGTGCGCCATTGATGGCAAGACGAACGTCCTCAACCATCTGGCCGGCATTGATTTCCGCAACCAGCACGCCCTTCTTTCCGCGTGCTGCCTCGGCAATCTGCTTGCTCGGGAACGGCCACAGAGTGACGGGACGGAAAAGTCCCACCTTCAATCCTTCTTCCTTTGCAATCTCAAGAGCCTTCTCGGCAATGCGTGATGCAGAGCCGAAACTTACTATCATGTAGTCAGCGTCCTCAAGTTGCTGTGTATCGTAGCGTACTTCCTTCTCGCTTATTTCCTTGTATTTCTTCTGGAGGTGGAGATTGCGTTGCTCCATCACTTCCGACTGAAGTTCGAGAGAGGTTATGATGTTCGGCTCGCGGTCTTTGGTGCGTCCGAATGTGGCCCACGGGCATTCCTTCTTTATTTCCTCCTCGGTGCGGCGTGGTTTGAACGGTGGCAGGACCACCTTCTCCATCATCTGTCCGATAACGCCGTCAGACAAAATCATTGCCGGGTTGCGGTACTTGAACGCCAGTTCGTATGCGAGGTCAACGAAATCTGCCATCTCCTGCACGCTGTTCGGTGCAAGCGTGATGACATAGTAGTCGCCGTTTCCACCGCCACGCGTTGCCTGGAAATAGTCTGCCTGCGACGGCTGAATTGTTCCAAGTCCGGGACCTCCGCGCTGCACGTTGATGAAAACGCCCGGCAGTTCGGCGCCTGCCATATAGGCAATGCCCTCCTGCATAAGAGCCACGCCAGGGCTCGACGACGATGTCATCACGCGCTTTCCTGCGCCTGCGCCACCATATACCATGTTAATAGATGCCACCTCGCTCTCTGCCTGAAGAACCACCATACCAGTGGTCTCCCATGGCTTGAGCTCGGCGAGTGTCTCGATCACTTCACTCTGCGGAGTGATGGGATATCCGAAATATCCATCAGTGCCACAGCGGATTGCGGCATGGGCTATAGCCTCATTGCCTTTCATAAGGGTTACTTCTTGTTCTGCCATAGCTTTTAGTTCTCCATACGTTTTTTGTAAACTGTAATACATCCATCAGGACACACCGTTCCACACGCTGCGCACCCGATGCAGTCATCGGGATGCACCGCCTGCACATACGGGTATCCATGGACATTCACTCTTTTTGCATCGAGGGCGATAACGTCCTTTGGGCAGGCCACAACGCACAGCGAGCAGCCCTTGCACCGGTCGGTATTCACCACGATAGCACCTTTGAATTTTGCCATAATGTTTTTTTTGTCCTGTTCGCCACACAGCCACAGCCGAGGCCACGCGGGTTATCAGGGGTTGTACATGTCTTTACAATAGTAATTAAGTATGTCGTCGAGCATTCGTTTTGCTTCGACGGCAGGGCTGTCAGGATCTAAGGCTATAGCCTCAAGGTAACAGTTGATCGCATCGCGGAAATTGCCTTGCTGCCTGTATTCGTTTCCCTGCTTGTAATATTCTTCGGCTGTCATTTTTTCTTGTCATTATATGCCTTCAGCGTGTTATTCATCAGCGAGCAGATTGTCATCGGCCCCACGCCACCCGGCACCGGAGTTATGTACGAGCACTTTGGCGCGACCTCGTCAAACTTAACGTCCCCGTTCAGCCTGTAGCCGCTCTTGCGTGTCTTGTCCACTACCCTTGTGGTGCCAACGTCAATGACGACCGCGCCATCCTTTACCATGTCCGCCGTGACGAAATTCGGCTGGCCGATTGCCGCTATTATGATGTCGGCATTGCGGCACTCTTCCTTAAGCGTCTTTGAGTGGCTGTGACAAACCGTGACTGTGGCGTCGCCATACTGCTTCTGCATCATGAGCTGCGACATGGGCTTCCCCACGATGTTCGACCGCCCCAGCACAACACACTTCTTGCCGGAAGTTTTTATGCCGTAGCGTTGAAGCAAGGTGATTATCCCAAGCGGCGTGGCGGAGATGAAGCACGGCAGGCCTATGGCCATGCGCCCCACGTTTATGGGGTTGAAGCCGTCAACGTCCTTGCGGTAGTCGATTGCCTCGATGACCTTCTGTTCATCTATGTGCCCTGGCAGAGGCATCTGGACTATGAAGCCGTCGATGTCGGGGTCTTCGTTCATCTCTCGGACCTTGGCCAGCAACTCACCCTCGGTCACGTCCTCCTCATACCGTATCAGCGACGACTTGAAGCCGCACGCCTCGCACGACAGCACCTTGTTCTTGACGTATGTCTCGCTTCCGCCGTCATGCCCGACGAGGATTGCCGCGAGGTGCGGGCGCCTGTTGCCCTGCGCCACGAGGCTATCCACCTCCTGCCTTATCTCCTCCTTGAGTTTGGCGGCAGTCGCCTTTCCGTCAATCAATTTGTATCCGGCAGTTGAATTATCGTTTGTGTCCATAATATGCACGTATATTATTATTTAAGAAAAACATTGCCAACTCTCTCTCAACGCCCGTTCCTTCCGTTTTGCATCCCGGGCATTTTCACTCCTTTCATCATTCCCTTCATTCCGCCGCTCGTCACCATCTTCATCATCTTGCGTGTCTGGTCGAACTGCTTTATCAGCCTGTTCACCTCCTGTATGCTTGTTCCCGAGCCTTTTGCTATCCGGTTGCGGCGGCTTGAGTTGAGTATCTCCGGGTTTGTCCTTTCCTTTGGAGTCATGCTCTGTATTATCGCCTCAATGCCCTTGAAGGCATCGTCGTCTATGTCAACGTCCTTTATGGCCTTTCCCACTCCTGGGATCATGGCCGCAAGGTCCTTCAGGTTGCCCATCTTCTTTATCTGGTTTATCTGCCCGAGGAAGTCGTTGAAATCGAACTTGTTCTTCAGTATTTTCTTCTGGAGCCGCTTTGCCTCCTCCTCGTCATACTGCTCCTGCGCGCGCTCCACGAGCGAGACGATGTCGCCCATGCCGAGGATCCTGTCTGCCATGCGCTCTGGGTGGAACACGTCGATGGCCTCCATCTTCTCTCCCGTGCCGACAAACTTGATAGGCTTCGTGACCACCGTCCTTATCGAGAGGGCCGCTCCGCCGCGTGTGTCGCCGTCGAGTTTTGTCAGCACCACGCCGTCGAAGTCGAGCCGCTCGTTGAACTCGCGCGCCGTGTTCACGGCGTCCTGCCCTGTCATAGAGTCAACCACGAACAGCGTCTCGTCAGGAGCCAGCGCCTTCTTCAGCGTCTCTATCTCCTGCATCATCTCCTCGTCAACGGCCAGACGGCCTGCGGTATCGACGATCACCACGTCGTATCCCTTTGCCTTTGCCTCTGCGACCGCGTGGTTCGCTATGCTTACCACGTCTTTGCTCTCTGGCTCGCAGAACACTGGCACATCCACCGACGCGCCAACGACTTTCAACTGCTCGATGGCTGCCGGTCGGTAAACGTCGCACGCCACGAGCAGAGGTTTCCTGCGCTGCTTTGTCTTCAGCATGTTGGCGAGTTTGCCGCTGAACGTTGTCTTGCCCGAACCTTGCAGTCCCGACATCAATATGATTGCCGGTTTTCCCGTGAGTTGCATTTCCGATGCCGTGCCTCCCATGAGCTGGGCAAGTTCGTCATGCACAATCTTCACCATCAGTTGCCCGGGCTTGACTGCCGTCAGCACGTTCATGCCAAGAGCCTTCTGCTTAACGTTGTCGGTGAATTGCTTTGCCACCTTGTAGTTGACATCGGCATCGAGCAACGCCCTGCGCACGTCCTTCAGTGTCTCGGCAACGTTTATCTCGGTGATTTTACCCTCACCCTTCAGTATCTTGAAAGACCTTTCGAGCCTGTCACTCAGATTCTCAAACATTATCTTCTGTTTCTCTTCTCGTTTTCCTTATGTTTTTCAGTCAGGCACAAAGTTCATCCGTCACTTTTGCCTTTTGCATGGCAAAGATAATAAAAAAAATTATTATTCAATCTAATATCCGCGCCAATTTAATTTATTTTAAAACTACGGACATTCGGAACACCCGTAAATCCTCCTTTATTTTCGGAAACCAAATATCAATTTGAAATCAAGAACGGCCGGGAAGCGGCGCTGCTTTCACTTGCTGCGCCGTTTCTCCGGCCGTTACCTTACCATAACAAATTGGTCAATCCGCAATCGTCAGATAATTTTTATCGACACGGCCTTCAGTTCCTGCCACCCAGACCTGTCGGTCAGCCGCACCATGAAATGGTAGTCGCCCGCATCGATGTCTGCCGGTATTGGTATGTCAACGCTTGCCTTGTACGACTTCTGTCCGGCTGGTATTTCCCCGCCGCTGTTATACACCCATGGCTTAACCGGCTCTTTCCTGGCATCGAGCCCGCAGTCGCCAGCTGCGGTGCTGTGCGAGTGGTGGTCGAAGTTGTTGTGTATCTCAATGTTGAAACTTCCGAGTTCCTGGTTGTCCGCAAAAACACACCGGAACGGCACCACTTCGCCGCGCTTATACACCTGGCAGTTCTGCGGATATGAATTTTCGTCGTTGCTTATCGTCGGTTTCTCCATATCCTTTACAACGGGGTCATCATCATCCCCACAGGCAGCGATTGTCATAACTGCCACCGCTATCAAAATTCCTGAAAACAATCTTTTCATATCCTTATTCCTTACCTGTTGTTATTTCACTTGCAAATCCTCACATTCCTCCGTTGAGCAAACGCCTTTGGCATCGGTCACGTTGAAATGAAGGTGATAAACGCCCTTGGGGGCATCGGCCGGTATCATCAACTGCTCGCTGAAGTCAGCACTCGTCTTGCCGGCATATTTCTCGGAAAAGTCGAACTCCTTCTCATATTTCGTACCAGCCTTGTGTATCTCCACCACGATTTCCTTAATTTTGTTTGGAGCATCGACATGCGCCGCAAGTTTCATATACTTGCCGGCTGTGGCGGTTTTGCTGTCACCGTCTCCCACCTCCTTCAGTTCTATTACCGGGGCATCCGTGGAAGCAGCCTTCACTGTGATGTTCTCCTTGACCACCGTTGACAGGTTTGCCTTGTCCGTCACCGTGAATGTGAGGACATACTTCCCTGCGGCAGCCGTTGCCGGAATGTCGATGTGCTTGTGGAAAATGGCATTTTTCTTTCCCACGAACTCATCGCCGTTGTAGTCCTTCTTCAAAAGGACTTCGCCGCCTTCACCTGAAATCTTTACCTCAATGCTATTAATGAGGTTCTCGGCGAGTATTTCCCCCTCGAGGTGGAAGTCCTTGCCTGCAACGGCCTCCTTGCTGTTCTCATGCCCAACTTCCTCGAGTTTCACCACCGGTGCATTGCCGGCGCCGCCATTGTTGTCGTCCGAGCAAGATGTGAATACCATGGCCAATACCGGGAGGAGCAGCGCTGCTCCTGAAATTATGATTTTTTTCATTGTTTCCTTTTTTTATAAAATTAATGTAATGTGTCCCGCTTTTTCTGGGACGTTTAAATATTCTCTTTGTTTTTTTTCTTAGAACGCCAGTCCCACCGACACGCTGACATTGCGCCCTGCCTCCGGAACGCCTATCAGCCGGTAGTAACTGGTGTGGTCATAGTACCTGCGGTTGAGCAGGTTGTCGCAACTCAGGTTGGCGGTGAGCGCGGCATCCTTCATGCGCCACGACCTGCCCGCCGACATGTTTATCAGATAGTAACCCGGGGTTGGCTTCTCCGGGGGTACAATCTCGCTCTGTCTTCCCGTGAGTTGGTATGCCACCTGCACATACGTCCCTGCCCCGTCATCCGTCCCCGGTGTCTTCCATTTCAGCGATGCCCCGACGCTCCACGGCCGGCTGAAAGGCAGCGTGTAGCCCTTCTTCTCGCCAGACTCCTGTCGCGCATAAAGGTATTCGCCGGTCAACTCGCTCTCCAGGCATGTCAGCCATTCGTATTTCAGGGACATCTCGCAGCCCCATCTCAGCACCCTGCCCTGACCGTAGTTATACACCTGAAGCCCCTCGTAATAGTTTGGCGTGGGGTTCATATATATATAATTGGTGAAATAGTTGAAATATGGATCTATCTGGATTACCATGCGGTCACCATGCCAGTGTATGCCGGCATCCACCTGGTACGACTCCTCTGGGTCGAGGTCCGGGTTCCCCTTCTCATACCTGAATATGTGATAGTTCACCCCGTCGGTGCCAAGTTCCTTTGGTATCGGAGTACGGAAGCCCTTGCCGACGTTAGCCTTCAGAATCCACCTGCCGTTGATGTAGTTCACCCCTGCCGACCATGTGAGGCTTCCGAAGTTGAGGATGCGGTTCCCCGACCTCTCCTTATACACGCCGGTGCCGTTCTCCGGTGTGGCGAACCAGTCGCGGTAGGCATGTATATGCGTGCGCGTGGCGTCATACCGCAGTCCGGCATTCAGGATGATTTTTTCCGACAGATACCAGCGGTCATACAGGTATGCCCCTGCCGTGGCGTTGTTGAAGTCGGGGATTATGAACCCCCACCCCTCGCGCTTGTTGCGCTGCAGTTCGGCGCTCGCCCCCACACAGATGTTGTGGTGACCCGCAACCGGCATCTTCGCCCCGAGCGCCACGGTGTATGTCTGCTTACGGAACTTGCGCTCGAGCGTGCCCGGCGGTATTGGCATATACCCGTGGCTCACCGGCTCTGACTCCTCCTTGCGCACGTTGCGCTGGAAAGAGAGGTCGAGGAAGAGGTGCAGCTTGGGCAGGTGCAACTCCGAGTGGCTCACCGCCTTCAGGTGATTCATTGCGTGGAATGGCAGCGATATGTCGCGTTCCGACCTGTCGTAGTCTATCTCGGACAGCCGCACCTCCAGTCCGTGGGCATTTGCGAAGAAGCCGCTCTTGCCGCTGGTGTCAGAAAGGCGCAGGCTCGTAGCGAAATGATCGCCACGGTAGCCCACCATCGCGCTGCCGTCAAACTCGCGCCCCGCAGTGTTGCGTAGCCTGCGTCTGTGAAGCCTTATATAATAGGAATAATATTGTATGCTGTCCGTTGGCACGCGGTAGTCGGCATAGTCGCTTCCCGTGAGGGTTGCCTTCCAGTAGAAGCCGTTCCGCATCGCGCCGCCAAGTTGAACCGCCGCGCCGAGCGAGGCGTTGTTGCTGCGCGCGAAGACGCGTGCCTTGCCGCCGAACGGCCTGTCAGGCACACGGTCACTGAAAAGGTTTATAACCCCGCCGATGGCGTCAGAGCCGTAGAGCAGGGCCGACGGGCCCTTTACTATCTCCACGCGGTCAACGTCGAACTGGTTTATCTCCAGTCCGTGATCCTCGCCCCACTGCTGTCCCTCGTGCTTTATTCCGTTCTCGGTCACTGCCATGCGGTTGAAGCCAAGGCCACGTATCGATGGCTTCGACTCACCCGAGCCTATGCTCATGGCCTTAACCCCGGGAATTGACTTGAGGCTCTGCATGAGACTTCCTCCGAGGTTGGCATTGAGAAATTCATCGCTCACACTCACAATATTCTGCGAAGATTTCATCTGCAGGTTGCGCTGCGTGTGGTTTCCCAGCACGACGACATCCTGCACGCTGCCACCCTGTATCGTGTCCGGGCTGTCACATACCGACCTGCCGGAGGATGGCAAGGCGATGGCTGACAGCACGGCTGCATACATTATTTTTTTCATAAACAGACGTACTTATTTGATACAATACCCCCACGGCGGCACTTGTCAATGCCGCTCATGGAAAACTAAAGGATGGATATTGCCTCGGGAGGTCCGCGCCGGAAGTTGTGCAATGCCGCGTGCGAGCATGCAAACACATGACGGCGCTGCGGCAATGCCTTCCCCTTTACGGCAAGGGGAACAACCATGATGACAACCGCCGCAATATATGGCAGCGTGCTGAACTGGCACAGCAGGCAGTTGCCGAAGTGTATGTTTCCGTTGGAGAGATGCCCCGCATGGGGTGCGTGGTTTACGCAGTCAACGCACGTCACCTCCGCCGCACCACCGGAGTGGTTGTGCAGCGAAGCAGCCAGCAGCAACGGCACGAACACCGTCAGCAGCAGGCGCGATATGTATATGCGCCGTCTCTCTGTATCCATATCGCTCGCAAAGGTAACACATTTGTCGGTGAAACGTACAGGTCGTCACGATATTTAACATTAAATAGCACTATGCAATGCCGCAAGCCCAAATTCAGAAACGGGGTGTGTATGCCTGTTTGCAGACCATCCCCGGGCATTCATTACTGCAGGGACTTACGCGGCGTAAGTCCCTGCAAAAACACAACCGCGCAATGGCACTGTTCCCTATGTGCGGCTAAAACTTCTATTTCACCATTATTTTCTTTCCCTTGCTGATGTATATTCCCTTTGGCAGTGATTTCGTGTCGTCTGCCTTTATCTCCATGCCTTGCAGATTGTATATCTTTACGTTGCCCGCTGTCGCGTCGCATTCCGCATGGTCAATTCCTGTATCAAAATCCTCCGGCCTTGGGCGTTCGCTTTTGTATATCAACTGTCCGTTGCGCCAGAAACCTATGACTTTGTGTATGTAGTATATTATAGAAAATGGCGGTTCGAACCCAGGGTTGAAAATTCCATTCCATGGTTGCACGAAGCCTATGCCTTTTATTTGCATGTATTTCCGGCTCATACTTATGTCTGGTATTATTACATATTCGTATGCTGTTATATCCTGCATATTAAATATTTCATCAATCTTGTAATATTGATACTCGTCAAATTCAGAAATATAGTTGTATGGTATCATTTTCCCAATAAACCAGTCATAATCATAAATCAATATTTCTTTTTTCTCATTGTATGGTATATAATACACTTTTTTACCTTCCTCGCGAATCAACACGTCATCCCAGACTAATCTCTTCCATTTTGATGGGTCCTCCGGTCTGTAGTATTCATCAATGTCATTTTTTATTTCATAAGCATAAGCACTTACATGCTTATATTTTTTGCCATTGTAGTTACTGTCACCGTCCACCACGCATTTCCTGTAAGTCCCACCAAATCTAAGTTCTCCACCCGTGTGCATAACAAAGAATGTCTCCTCTATCCACTTCGTCCCGACTGGGTAATACTCTGCCACATCCTGGGCGTGAGCCGTTGCAATTGACATAAACGCGGCAAAGGATGCCATAAAAAATGAGTTTGTCCTTTTCATAATATTTTATTTTACCAGGTTATACTTTGATTTTTTTTCTTCCGTATCTTCCTTTTCTTCCCTTTACTCCAACATCCGCCTATTTGTCTCTGTTGTCACCGCACAAAAACCATATTCGCATATAAGCGGGTCTTGTCAGGAAAGATTATCTAAGAACAGGGCATCAGACAACAGATACTCATTTGTTTTTTTAATGTCGAAGGCTGTCCACGTTAGTGCGTCATTGCACCTTATACTTGTTATTCCGAGTGAATCTATGAGAGAGAAGTCACTCATGTCGTAGGATATTTCGTAATCCATCTGCGCGCAGGCATTGGATTGCGCGAACAAAAGCATTGAAAGCAGTGCCACATGCCATTTGCAAATCCAGCTTGCACGGTAAGAACTTTCAGGAAAACAAGAAATCAATGAATTTTTCATAAACTTTAAGGTAAAATGTTTTAAACACGTTGCAAATATACAATTTACTCTCTGAAAGTCAAAATTATTCTGACAAAAATTAACGAATAAAGTTAAGAATAAAGCAACATGTAAGTTTTTTTGTTAATTTACGTACTATCAACGTGTATCCACGCATACAGGAACTTACACCCTGTAAGTCCGTAAAAAACCGACTACAATCAGTCTGAGCTCTAATTACCGATTTGGGATAATTTGCAGGACAATGCCATAACAAAGCAGTATGCGATGACTGTTTGGCGTTGGCAAGGTTGCGGTTTGTGGCAATCCGCAAACCAAATACGCCGTGATTACACAGCAAAGGGGGTGTGTCAAAATTGGCACACCCTCTTTTAACATATCACAAAGCCCGAACT
>URLI01000005.1 GCA_900548585.1 uncultured Prevotella sp.
GCAGGGAGTCGAAGCGCATGATGACTGCATACAGCATCGTAAGAAGATGGGTGAAACCGTCAAAGGTTTTCACATACCGCTCACCGCCGTTTCGACGGCTTATTTCAACTATTTTTTCATGGTCGAGAGATTTTATCAGCTGACCATATACCGGCTGTCCGAAGAAATGTGTACTTTTGCCCATGTTATCTGAGTTTGGGAACAAAAGCAAAGATAACAAAAAGGGCTGATACCTCGTGAGAAGTGTCAGCCCTAAATTTGTATCTTACCCAAAAGTTTAGCGGACAGTAATAATATTTAATAAGCCTTTCCGTTTGCAATGTCACTATTTCCCTAAGCAAATGTTATCCACGGGCTTTCACCTCTTGCGGCTCTGCCTTTCGTTGAACTCCGCCGTCTCGATCATTGCGAACACATATCGCTTGAGAGCTTCCGTGTCTGCCGCAGGCTTGGTTTCGGCAAGTTGCCAGCCAGGCCTTACGGCGTATGTGAAACTCTTCTGCGCGCCTGGCAGGTATATGAACACCCGATCCCTGCTGCGTGCCACAATCTTGTCGTCGGCACTGTAGAACACCATGTCGCGCGGCTGCCGCAGCAAGTCCTGCCCGAAGCCGTCGAAGGTATATCCAATGCCCATCATCCCGAGCAGCGTAGGCATCACGTCTATCTGGCAGCCAAGACCGTCATGAACGCCCGGCTTTATTCCCTTGCCGAAAATTATCAGCGGTATGTGGTTGTAACTCTGCGGCAGCTCGGCATCCGGCTTGCCCACGAGCTTGCCGTGGTCGCCGAGCAGCACGAATATGGTGTTGCCATACCACGGCTGCCGTCGCGCCGCCTTCAGGAACTCGCCGATGCAATGGTCCGCATATTCCACGATCTGCGTCTCCGCCTCCTTGCTCCTGCATCCGAAGCCATCGGGGACAACATACGGCGGGTGGTTGCTTATCGTGAGCAGCGTTGCCATGAACGGCCGCCCGCTCTCCGCCTGGCGGTTAATCCTGTCGAGCGCGAACTCGAAGAGGAAAGCGTCGCTCACGCCGAACGAGTTGACGACCTTGTCGGCAGGATAGTCCTCCTGCGCATAAATGTCATCGTAGCCGTTCTGCGCGAAGAATGCCTTCATATTGTCATATTGCGACTCGTGCGTCATAAAGAACATGTTGTGGTAGCCGTTCTCCTTCAGCACCGTGGGCAGTCCGCCACGTTTGGGCGTCACCGTGCCTTTCATCAGGTTCCGCTTCATTATCGCGGGGCAGGAATACAGTGTACCGGTCATTCCCATGTTGGTGTGTATGCCCGTGCTGTAGAAATTGGTGAACGCCAGCGAATTGTTGAAGAGGCTGTCCAGCACCGGTGTCAGTTCCTCCTTTGCCCCGAAGCTCCTCATGAAGTTTGCCGACATCGACTCCATGAGTATTATCACCACGTTGGGGCGCATCCTGACGGTGTCGCCCCCCACCCTGCGCCTAAGCACATAGAGGCTGTCCACCGCGCCGGTTATGCCGAGGCTGCGGCGTGCGTATGCCACCGCCTCCGCCGTTGGCATGAGGTTCAGCGCCTTGTTCTCCCTGCGCATGTCGTCGAGGGCACTCGTAAGCAGGTTGAAGGCCGGGTTTATGCCGAGTTGGTTGAGGAAAGAGTCGTTGCAATAGTATGCCGCGCTTATCTTTATCGGGTTGTATCCCGTGCGCCCCCTTATGCCGAACAGGCACAGCCCGAGCAGCGCAAGCGTCACGGATGTCCTCAGTGCGATGGCTTGCGGGCTGCGTTTCCCCTCGTTTGCAGTCTGCACAACGGCGGCCGCTCGCCTCCCGACGCGCCACAGCAGGAACTCAAACACAGCCGTGACGGCGAAGAAGAGCAAGATGTAGAGCCACCAGCTGCTCTCCTGGAACACCATACCGGCCGTGGTGCCGGCATAGCCGAACCACTCGAAGATTCCGGAGTTGATGTTCTTGAAGAAGAATGCGAAGTATGGTATGTTGGCCGCCGAGACGACGAACGCCAGGGGATAGAGTATCGCGAACCACCACACAGCGAACCGCCGCCATCCACGGTGGTGGCTGCCGAAAGCCGACGAGCCTAACACGACGAGCATCGGCAACAGCATGATGTAGCACGCTATCACGTTGTCGAACCACACACCACGGACGAACGCGCCCATCTGCAGCCACGCCTCGCCCTTCGCGGCGGGCGAGACCATATCCCGCAACGCCACGAACTCGGTGACACGGAACAGGCTGAGCGCGGCAAGTCCCAGCACATGTATGGTCAGCAAGAACCTTACCGATTTCCCGAAACCTTGCATATCACTTTTCTGCATTATGCAAGCGCCGGGTCAGCGGCACTGGCGGTAATCCGTTGCAAAGGTATGAAAAATCGCGTTACCTGCAAAACATTCCGGCGTTCACCGAGCCGCGAAATAGCGTCCTCCGCCAACAGCCATGCGAGCCTCGAACAAACCTTGCCCGTTGAGCGACACCTCCTTGGCGCCACCGCCCGGCAGCATGATCTCCGCCGTGTCGTTGTCCTTCACCTTCAGCAGCACGCGCTTTTCGCCGTCAGCCTCAACGCTCCACGTCTTCTCACGCTCGTCGTATGTGAAGTTCACCTGCTTGCCGTCAGCATCCTTTATCTCATACCCGTCTTTCAGCGTCGTCACGGCATACAAACGGCCGTCGCTGCCAACCACGCTCTGCGTCTTCCCCACGTTTGACGCCATAGGGTTGTCGCCAGACCAGAACTCTATCGTGTTCAGCACAAGCAGGTCGGCAGTGCCGCAGATGGCGTATGCCGGCGAGATGAGAATGAATATCAGTTCGTTTAGAAACTTGTTGTTGGTGGCGGTCTTGTTCCACGACAGCACCTTGTTGAACAGCCCGAACGAGCCAATGCACGAGTTTAGCGTGATTGCCGCAATGCAGACAAACGCAAACAGTTTAATACTTTTCCTGAACATAATCTTGGTTGTTTAATTACTAACATGTTGCAAAAATAAGTGTTTATATTGCAAAATCAAACAAAAAAGGCATTTTTTTATGATATTGCAACAGACTTATGGGAAACTTTGCGGCAGCAGACACAGAATGACCAATATATTGAATGTTTTTTACTTGAAATCACTTTGAGGATAACTGTTTTTTTCATACCTTTGCGGAGAACGTTTAATCAACAAATATAAAAAGGCATGAAAAGATTTTGTATGACCACACTGGTATTGCTGCTTGCCTTTGCAATGTATGCAAAGGACATCAAGCGGCCAAATTCGTATAACTACATGCGCGCCGAGGAGGCCGTCAACAACGGAAACCTCGACGAGGCGCTGGACTACCTGCAAAAGGAACTGGCGGACAACCCAAAGAACGGGTACGCGTATTTCCGCACGGCATGGATATACCTGCAGAAGGGGGAAAACGGCAACGCCCTGTCATTCGTCGACAAGGCTATAAAATTCCTGCCGAAGAAAGACGGGGAATACATCGGCTACTCGCACAACGTGAAGGCAAACGTGTTCGCCAACCTCGGACAGGACGACAAGGCAATAGAGGAATTGGGACTGTCAATAAAAGCCCAGCCGGAGGACATCGACTACCTCAACTTCAGGGGGCAGAAATATTATGAGATGGAGAAATACGACCTGTCCGACGCTGACTACCGACAAATAACAAAAATAGAACCCGGTTCTATGGTGGGCTTCCTCGGACTTGGGCGCAATGCCGAAAAGCAGGAAAAATATGCCGAGGCGGAGAAAAACTATGACTATGCCGTGAAACTGTCTCCGGAAGAACCTCAGTGCTATATGTTCAGGGCAGATTGCTACGTGAAACAGAAGAAGTGGGACAAGGCAATAGAGGACGCGGTAAAGGCGGCATCGATAAACGCGTCGCCGGACGTTCTTGACATAATGGCGAAAATAAATGATGAGCCGCAGTTCTCACAACTGATAGCGAGGCTGGAAATCGAGGCGAAGAAAAAGCCAGAAGAAGTAACGTTCCCCGTCATTGCCGCAGCATTGTACAACACTTTCGGCAAGCCACAGAATGCAATACCCTACCTGAAGAAAAACATTGGCAAGGGAAATGACGAGAGCCTGCATTACATGCTGGCAGACATTTACGCCAAACTCGGCATGTACGACGAGGCGGCGGAAAGCAACAAGATAGCGCTTGGGAGTGACAGCACGAGCACCGACTACCTACAACAGAAAGTCAGGATAGCACGCAACTCCGGCAACGTGAAAGCGGCGATTGCGGCGGCGACAAACATGATAGACAACGACAGAACCAGTTTCGAGCCATACATGACGCGCGGCATCGAGATGCTGCACGCAGGACTGTATGACGGCGCGACAGACGACTTCAGCACGGCAATAAGCATCGAGCCAGGCAACACGCACGCGCTACTGTACCGGGGATATTGCCATACGAAACTGGGAAACACCGAAATGGCCCGCGCTGACTATGAGAAAGTGACCGAGATAGACTCCGTGCCGAAGACCGCCACGGAGGCAATGTTCGCATACGCAATGCTCGGCAACCGCGCAAAGGCGGTGGAGATGTGCGACAGCGTATTGGCAAACGACAGCACGCAAGGCTCACTTTACAACGCGGCATGCCTCTACTCCCGCCTGAACGAGCCGGAGAAGGCATGCGGTTACCTGCGCAGGGTGTTCGACAAAGGCGTGTTAGAACTGGCACACATCGACAACGACTTCGACATGGAGAACATGCGCGGCAACGAGGAGTACAAGAAAATCATGGAGGAGCAGCGCAAGGTGCAGGCAGAGATTGTGGAAAAGACGAAAGGGGAGCCTGACGATGCCGAATACGAGGACGAGGAAGTGGAGGTGCCGTTCACCAAGGAGGGTACGCTGTACAAGGTGAAATGCTCCGTCAACGAACTTCCGCTGAGCTTCATATTCGACACGGGAGCAAGCGACGTGAGCATGTCGATGGTCGAGGCGACGTTCATGATGAAAAACGGCTATCTGTCGAAAAAAGACGTGATAGGCTCCGCCAACTTCCTTGACGCCAACGGCAACATCAATGCCGGCACGGTGATCAACCTGCGCAAGGTGGACCTCGGCGGCGTGACGATAGGCAACGTCAGGGCAAGCGTGGTGCAGAACCAGAAGGCGCCGCTGCTGCTCGGGCAGACCGTGCTGAACCGCGCCGGGAAAATCGAGATTGACAACGACAAGCGGGTGATGAGGATTACGCACAAGGTGAGGAAATAAAAAACAAAGGAACAATATATGTTAGGAGCGATAATAGGCGACATCGCAGGGTCGCGTTTTGAGTTCGGGCCGCCGCCGCAGGCCGGCTTCGAGCTGTTCACACCCGACTGCGGGTACACAGACGACACAGTATGCACGGTGGCGATAGCCGACGCCGTGCTCAACAACCGTGGATATGCCGAGTCTCTGCTCGACTGGTGCCGCCGCTACCCCAAACCGATGGGCGGCTACGGCGGCATGTTCTCCGAATGGGTGGCGGGCGACGACCACCGCCCGTATGGCTCCTACGGCAACGGCTCGGCAATGCGCGTGAGCCCCGTGGGGTGGCTGTTCCACGACATCGACTCGGTGATGGAGGAGGCCAAGCGGTCGGCAGAGGTGAGCCACAACCACGAGGAGGGGATAAGGGGCGCGCAATGCACGGCGACGGTGATCTACTGGCTGCGCACGGTGCGCGTGACGAAGGACAGGATAGAGAATGCCGTGGGACGCAAGTTCGGCTACGAGATACCGCCGCTGAAGGACATAATGCGCATCGGGTCGCTGGGACATTTCGACGGGACATGCCAGGAAACGGTGCCGGCGGCAATAAGATGCTTCATGGAGAGCGACAGCTTCGAGGACGCGATACGCAAGGCGGTGCTCGCCGACGGCGACACCGACACCAAGGCGGCAATAACAGGCTCGATCGCGGAGGCATACTACGAGGTGCCGGAGGATATTGTGGAACGCGCGCTGGAGTACCTTCCGAAGGACATGCTGAACGTCGTCACGGCCTTCTGTGACAACATTATCGGGGAGATGAGGAGATGAAACAGCACGCCACGAAGATACTCATCATCAACGGCCCGAACCTCAACCTGCTGGGCAGGCGCGAGCCGGACGTGTATGGCAGCGAGGACATGGAGACATGCCTTGAGACGCTGCGCGCGACGTTCCCACACGTGCAGATAGACTATTTCCAGAGCAACGTGGAGGGCGCGCTGATCGACAAGATGCAGGAAACAGGCTTCACATACGACGGCATCGTGCTGAACGCCGGCGGATACACGCACACCAGCGTGGCGATTCACGACTGCATACGCGCGGTGAAGTCGCCGGTGGTGGAGGTGCACGTCTCAAACATCTTCGCGCGCGAGGAGTTCCGCCGCCGCTCCATCATATCGCCCGCCTGCCGGGGCACCATCTGCGGCTTCGGCATTGACGGCTACCGCCTTGCGGTGGAGGCACTGCTGGGCGGAGAAGGACAGCGCAAGGCAAAAAGACCGGAATGACAACAGACGAATACATAGCCTCGCACATCGATCCCGAGGGCGAATACCTGCACCGCCTGTGGCGGGCCACCAACGTGCATCTGCTGCACGGGCGCATGGCGAGCGGACACCTGCAGGGAAGGCTGCTGAAGATGATAGTGCGGATGATACGCCCCAGGAACATTCTCGAGGTAGGCACGTTCAGCGGCTACAGCGCGATTTGCATGGCGGAAGGGCTGGATGACGGCGGGCGCGTCTACACATTCGAGATAAACGACGAGATGGAGGACTTCGCACGGCAGTGGATAGAGGGCTCGGCGGTTGCCGGCAGGATAGTGTTCTCCATAGGCGACGCCAACGCCGAGGCACCGCGCCTGGGCATAGAGTTCGACATGGCGTTCATCGACGGCGACAAGCGCACATACCTCAAGACATACGAGACGGTGATGAAAATACTGCGGCCCGGCGGATTCATCCTCGCCGACAACACACTGTGGGACGGACATGTGCTGGAAAGGCCGAAACCGGCAGACCTGCAGACGAAGGGCATAGAGGATTTCAACGACTACATAGCGAGCGACAGCCGCGTGGAAAGGGTGATACTGCCACTAAGGGACGGGCTGACGATTATTCGCAAGCGATGAAAGAACCAAGACCGCAAGGTAGCCATCCGCATTACGGACGGCGGCGGACATGACTGGCATTCCATACCAACAGGAATGCAAATACGGCGTGATTGCATTGCAAATTCGCCGTGTTTGCGTTGCAAATTCGCCGTGTTTGGTGACCAAACACGCCGTGATTGCTGCCCGGCAAGGCACAAACAAGAAACCGGCAGGCAGGCTCTGCAACCCAGAACGGTCATTGGAAAAAATCAGTGTAGTGATGAATGGTTCTCAAAACACGATGAGCAGTCCCCTCCGTTTCAATTCGTTATAATGCTTCTCATCGAAACTGTACATGACGGCATTACGTTCCGGCGCAGGCCGCACCGTGTCGCCAAACGGCCTAAGGATGTTCAAACGCAGCATTTTCCCGGCAAAGACGCTACTGTCAAAATGAACGTTCAAGATGGCCTCATACAGGTTTTGCAACTGCCGCATGGTGAACTTCCCTGCAAGAAGTCCGAGCCCGACTGGTTCGAAATGTATTCGCTCGCGCAGACGTTTAATCGCCTCGCTCAGAATCATGCCGTGGTCGAATGCCAGTGGCGGGACGTTGCCGAGGGCGAACCATTCCGCCTTCGCGGCGTCGTCGCCAGCCCTGACGTCCTGCATTCTCACGAGGGCATAATAGGCAACCGTTATCACACGGCCCCGTGGGTCGCGGCCGGGGTCGCTGAAGGTGTGGAACTGCTCTATGTATGCTCCATCAAGTCCCGTCTCCTCCTGCAACTCGCGCAACGCTCCCTCCTCGCAGGATTCATCAATATTTAGAAATCCGCCCGGGAAAGCCCATCTGCCCTTATATGGCTCCGCGCCCCTCTCCACGAGCAGCACCTGCAGTTTGGTTCCGTCGAAGCCGAATATCACGCAGTCGGTTGTCACCGCCGGGCGTGGATATTTGTATGTGAACACTCTCTCTTCCATTTTTTTCCGATTGCAAGGTTTATACTGCAAAAATACGAAATGAGATACAGGCTGCAAAACTTCTGTGATAAAATTTATTCAAGAATGTTTTTTTTCGTACCTTTGCCATGACAGTCGCATTGTTTGCTTTTCTTCAAACGCAACGCCAAGGCAGGCGGACATTACGACGTGTCGAACTTCCGGGCAAATCTGTTTTCTGCCTGGGAAATCACCAAGTCATACGAATCAGGGTGTTGCGGGATAAAGGATTCAAAATGGATTTCAGGGAATTGTCAAACAAGCGGTTCTCCGTGCGCAAGTACACTGACGAACCGGTAAGCGACGCAGACATTGAATATATCATGGAGTGTGTGCGGCT
Source organism: uncultured Prevotella sp. (assembly GCA_900548585.1). Classification (GTDB taxonomy): domain Bacteria; phylum Bacteroidota; class Bacteroidia; order Bacteroidales; family Bacteroidaceae; genus Prevotella. The sequence continues at coordinate 8,440 of URLI01000005.1, forward strand.
GGCGCCATCTGCGTGCAACAAGCAGCCGTGGAAATTCCTGCTGCTGACCTCCGACGAGGCAAAGGGAAAGATACGCCAATGCTATGACCGCCCCTGGTTCGCCACCGCGCCGTTGTATTTCGTGTGCATGAAAAGCACGGACGGCAGCTGGGTGCGTCCGGACGATGGCAAGGCACACGGCGACATCGACCTCGGCATCGCCGTGGAGCATCTCTGCCTGGCAGCGGCCGACCGTGGGCTCGGCACTTGCTGGGTGTGCAACTATGACGTTGCCGCTGTCGAGCGTCTCTTCCCTGTGGATGGTTTCGAGGCCGTTGCCATTATTCCCGCCGGGCATGTCGCGGCTGACTGTCCGAAGGCGGAAAAGAAACGCAAGGTAATGGCTGAGATTGTTGAAAGACAATAACCATGAAGCCAAATTAAGAAAAGGGACTGTATATTATTTGAACGTGGCTTCCGAGAAGAAGTCGAGACGCTTGCCGTTGGTGGAAAGCAATGATACGCGCTCGCAATGCAGCATCAGCCGCCTGCCGGGAACGCCATAGAGGGCGTCACCGACGATGGGACACCCAAGGCCGTCGTGGTGGGCGCAGTGTACGCGCAGTTGGTGGGTGCGCCCCGTCAAGGGATATAGCGCGATGCGCGCCGTGTCGCCGTCTGCCTCGATAACCTCGTATCTTGTAATGGCCTCTCGCCCACCCTCACTGTCAACCATCTGCCTCGGGCGGTCCATGACATTGGGACGGATGGGCAGCGAGATTATCCCCGCACTGTTTTCCGGCACTGGCGACACCACTGCCACATACCGCTTCACGACCGTTCGTTGCTCAAACTGCCGCTGCATGTTTTTCTGTGCCGCAGCGGTCTTTGCGAATATCAGCACACCCGAGGTCTCCATATCGAGCCGGTGAACCACGAGCGGTCCGCGTCCCGGCTCGCACCGATCCTTCAATATGCCGTATGCCGACTCGCGGCTTATCTTGCCCGGCACGCTGAGCATACCCGCAGGCTTGTCGACCACCCACATGTCATCGTCCTCGTATATCACAGGAAGCGGCTGACGCTCGGTGCTTTCATGCGGATTGGGGTCGACATCCAGCCCACGCATCATCCACGATAGTATCGGCAGGCACCTGCTCCTGCACGCCGGATAGTATGCCAGGTGGCGGCGTATCTCGGCGCGTGGCGGCCTACCCCACCAGAACTCTGCCATGCACAGCGGCTTCAACTTGTGGAGGTAGGCGTATTGCAGCAGTTTCGGCGCACAGCAGTCGCCGGCCGCAGCTGGTGGCAGCGCGCCGTTGTGGTCAAAGAAAATATCCACGAGATTTCTCGTTCCCCCTTCGGCGTTGAGCATTTCATAATTCCCGAAGAGCCATCGCTGCAAGTCTTCCGACATCACGCGGCGTTTCTGGCGTAGCCGCTCCAATCGTTCGTTGATGCCGCGCAGCGCTTCCTCCGCACGTGCTATGGCGGCGGCGTGCCGTTTCCTGATTCTCTTCAGTTCCGCTTTCTGGAACTGGCTCTCTCTCGTCAGTTCTGCCGCAACTTCCGGTTCGATGTTGCGTTGCAAGCGGCGCATGTCCCGGATTTGCTTCGACTGCTGCATGACAGACTTGTATCTCCCCACCGCCAGCCGTCCTTCTTCGCGGCGCATGGCGAGCTCGCGGCGCAGACACACTGTATCACTGTCGGAATCGATGGCATCAATCTCCCTGCTGATTGCCGAGATTTCCGCCTCGCGCATCTTGAACACACCATCCTGCCGCTGTGCATCGAACACCGGCGGCACGAACCACTCCCAGTCGTTACGCCCGGCAAGCAGCCCGCTGTATGCGGCGAGGAATGCCACGGCAGACCTCCCGCCGCCATCCTCCGGCGGCAGTTGCACCACCAGTACGCCGAACATCTTGCCGTTGTCGGCATCCCTCCGCAGCGCTTCGTTTGTCCGTATGTAGTGATGCACTACGGCGGCTGCCTCCCTGCACAGCCGGTGCGGCTCGTAGCAGAACGGGTATGTGAAGCGCGGCGGTGGCGCCGTCGTGGTGTCAAGTGTGTGCAAACCCCTCATCGTGGCATCGTTTCACTTCCGTCATGCGTGCGATGCAATGTCCTTGGCAGTCACCGCCCGTCATGTTTGTCGGCGGCGATGAGTTCCAGCAGCCGGTCGACGGCCTCTTCCTCCGGGATGTTCTTCACGACGCACTCCTTGCCTTTGTAGAGGCTGATCTTGCCGCGCCCGGCCCCGACATACCCATAGTCGGCATCCGCCATCTCGCCCGGTCCGTTGACGATGCAGCCCATTATGCCTATTTTCAGTCCCACCATGCCTTTCGTGGCCTCCTTTATCCGCGCTATGGTGGAGCGCAGGTCGTAGAGCGTGCGGCCGCAGCCCGGACACGAGATATACTCCGTCTTGGTGAACTTGACGCGCGCGGCCTGAAGGATTGAGTCCTGCAATGCAGTTATCTGTCCTTCAGAAGGATGGAAAGCCTGGCCATTGCCGGCGTTGCATGTTATTCGCAGGTCGGTGGCGCGCTTGTCGATGAGTGGCGCGCCTGCGGCCATCGCCGCCTTCAGCTGCAGGTCCTCCCACGCCGGGGCATTGATGTCAAGGCACAGCGTGCCGTCTTCTATCACTGCGTCGCGCCGCAGCCTGGCACATTCCGGGATGAGTTCCACGAGGCGGCGTGCCACTGGTATTTCCGCTTCCGGCTCTTCCGACAGCGACACGCGTATTGTGTCTCCGATGCCCTCGGTGAGCAATGCTCCGATGCCGACCGCGCTCTTTATGCGCCCGTCCTCGCCCTCTCCGGCCTCCGTGACGCCGAGGTGCAGCGGATAGTGCATGTCCTCGCGGTCCATCGTCGCAACGAGCAGCCGCACCGTCGTCACCATGACAACGGTGTTGGATGCCTTTATAGATATGACGATGTCGTTGAAATCCTCGCGTCGGCATATCCTGAGGAACTCCATGCAACTCTCCACGATCCCCTCCGGCGTGTCGCCGTAGCGTGACATGATGCGGTCTGAGAGCGAGCCGTGGTTCACCCCGATGCGCACGGCGGTGTGATGTTCCTTGCAGATGTTAAGGAACGGTACGAGCTTTCGCTCGATTTTCCTCAGTTCGCCGGCATATTCCTCATCGCTGTACTCGATGTGCTTGAACGTGCGTCCGGGGTCAACGTAGTTCCCGGGGTTGATTCTCACCTTCTCGCAATACCTCGCCGCCACGTCTGCGGTGTGCGCGGTGAAGTGGACATCGGCAACGAGCGGCGCATGGTATCCGTCAGCCTTCAGCGCGGCGCTTATGTTCCTCATGTTCTCCGCCTCGCGCACTCCCTGCGTGGTGAAGCGCACCAGCTCGCCGCCGGCATCGATGATGCGCTTCGCCTGCGCCACGGATGCCTCGGTGTCGTTGGTGTCGGTCGTCGCCATCGACTGGATGCGTATTGGGTTGTCGCCGCCTATGGCGATGTTGCCGACCCTCGTCGCCGATGTCACTCTACGTTTCAGGCACATGTCAGACCTTGTAGTCAAATCTTATCTCCTCCAAATCCTTGTTTGCTTTCTCGATTTTCTTTCCTAACCCGGCTTTGTATCCGGCAAACCGCTTGGCGATGTCGCCGTCGCCGAGGGCGATTATCTGCATTGCGAGTATTGCTGCGTTCATCGCGCCGTTTATCGCAACGGTGGCAACCGGGATTCCCGGTGGCATCTGCAGTATGCTGTACAACGCGTCGACACCATCCAGCGCCGAGCCCTTGATGGGTACGCCTATCACCGGCAACGTGGTCTGCGCCGCTATCACACCCGGCAGGGCGGCGGCCATCCCGGCTCCGGCTATCACCACTTTCACACCGCGTGCTGCGGCGTTTGCGGCAAACTCCTCCACGGCTTTCGGCGTGCGGTGTGCCGACAGTGCGTTCACCTCGAACGGGATTTCCATCTCGTCGAGGAATTTCATTGCTTTCTCCATAACGGGCATATCACTCGTGCTGCCCATTATTATGCTTACCAATGGTTTCATTTATGACTTTTTTTATATGGTTAGAAAAAACATTTCACACTATGTTCCTGTAAAACACCACTGAGATGAACGCCAGGACTATGCCCATGACGAAGCCTATAGTGACCTCACTCAGGGTGTGCTGGCGGAGTATAACGCGGCTCGTGCCAACCAGTCCCGACATGAAGAACAGCACGAACAGCCACCACGTCGGGTCGAACGAGAACAGGAACGAGAATGCCGTCACCGCACCTATCACTCCGCCGATGGCCGCCGAGTGCGCCGACACCTTCCACCGCATGTTGACGAGCGCGCATGCCACCTGCAGCACGAGCGCCGCCATGATTATCGTACCGATGAAATGCGGCATGTGCATCAGGTTTATTATGTAATAACAGGCAAAGTAGCACACTATGCCTATCACATATTGCATCATGCGGCGTTCCTTGGTGCCTGTCTGTATCAGCGTCCATCCGTGATAGTTGCGGTAGTAACGTATGAGGCGGGTGGGCAGCATCACCGTGAACACATACACAATCAGCAGCACTTGCAGTTTTATCCAGGTGTCCAACATACTGAGGTATGTGAACATGAACAGCACTATCATGCCGAGCATTGGCAGATGCAAGGGTGACACAATCGAGCTTATCACCCTCGCGGCGAGTATGAGTTTCTTCTCCGTTATCATTTTCTAAGTCTCGCGACGGGTATCCCCATCTGTTCTCTGTATTTAGACACGGTGCGCCTCGCTATGGGAAATCCACGGCGTTTCATCTCCTTGCTCAGCGCATCGTCGCCCATAGGCTTCTGCCTGTCCTCGCTCTCTATTATCCCGCGCAGCACTGCCTTCAGTTTCCTCGTTGACAGTTCCTCGCCGCTGTCGGTCTTTATGCTGTCGCTGAAGAAATGCCTCAGAGGGAACGTCCCCCATCTTGTCTGCGCGTATTTCTGGTTGCTCACCCTCGACACGGTGCTTATGTCGAGCCCGGTGCGCTCCGCCACGTCCTTCAATATCATTGGGTTGAGGTCTCCCTCGTCGCCATCGACGAAATATTTCCTCTGTATTTCTATTATTGCGCGCATTGTCACGTACAGCGTGCGGCGGCGTTGCCTCACCGCCTCGATGAAGCCTTTCGCGCGGTCTATCTTCTCCTTGGCGTATATCAGTGCCTCCTTCTCGCTCTTGCCGAGTTTGCCCTTGTCTTTCTGGTATGTCCTCACGAGGTCTGTGAACGACTCGCTGACATACAGTTCCGGCACGCGCCCCTTTGTTATCGAGAACGTCACGCTGCCGTCGTCTTCGGTGTCAATTATGAAGTCGGGCGTTATCTGCTGCATGTTCCGTCCCTCCGCCTCGCCCAACGACGCGCCCGGCTTGGGGTTGAGCCGCCGCACCTCCTCGTGCAGCCGTGCCATCATGTCCTCGCCTATGCTCATGGCCTGCATTATCTTGTCCCACCGCTTGCTCATGAAGTCGTCATAGTGGTTCGCTATTATGTCGTGCAGAATCAGCCGCGTTGGTGTTGCCTGCTTGCGCTCAATCTGCATCAGCAGGCATTCCCTCAGCGTCCGCGCGCCTATCCCGGGAGGGTCGAACTCCTTTATTTCCGCCAATATCCCGTTCACCTCTTTTTCCGAGGTATGTATATTATGGTATATGGCAAGTTCGTCGACAATGTTGTCGGTTTTCTTGCGCAGCAGCCCGTCGTTGTCCAGCGAACCGATGATGTACTCCATTATCCAGCGCTGGCGTTCGCTAAGGTCCAGTTCCCCCATCTGCTCGTTGAGCCGGTCGTAGAATGACTTGCGGTCGCCGTATGTGATCTCCTCATAGTCTGCAGCTGAATAGTTCCGGGGCAACGCGCCCGTAGGCTCCGGCATCTCGTCGTCGCCCACCATGTTCTGCAACACGTTGTCCAGTTCATCCTCGCGGTCCTCCTTTTCCCTGCGGCTCTCGAAGTCGGCCTCCTCATCCCCCGTGCCATCATCCGCAGGCCCGCCGGTATATTCTTCATCCTCCGGCGCGGCAGTCTCGAGCGCCGGGTTGTCATCTATCTCGGCCTGCACGCTCTGCTCGAGCTCGGCAATGGGCATCTCGAGCAACCTCACCTGCAGCATCTGCTGCTGCGTGAGTTTCTGTTGCTGCGCCAACTTCTGCTCTTGTGTCTGTATCAACCTTTGTGCCATATTCACTTGAAATATTCAACCAACTGTGCCGACAATGCCGACAGTTCCTCGAACCTGTCACTGCCGTACCGCTGCCACACCTCCCGGCACGGAGCGAGCAGCGCGCTGAAGATTATTTCCCCACGGTCAAGGTAGGGGTCGTAAATCTGGAATATCTCCATCACCTCGACCACAGTGCCGGGCTTTACTTTCATCACCTTCGCAAGATGCTGTATCTCCGGTGTTTTCTCTACCATTGTTATCGGGGTCAGCCGGAAGTAAAGGTCGAGTATCATAACGAGCATCAGCGGCTTCAGTTCCGGCCTGCCGTCTATCGGGCGGAAATATCTCTCGAAACTCTCGCTCACCTCCACGCCGGCATAGAACTCGCCGGCATTGCTGAACCCGGCCATCTGGCGGAGCTTCCTCACCTCGTTGGCAAGTTTACGCGGACTGTGTCCGTACTTCTCCCACAGCCTCTCCATACTCGGCGTGTCCGTGCTGCGCAGCCTGAACATCTTCTCGCGCAGCACCTGCGGCGGGATGTGAAGTTCCATGCTCAGGTCAACCATTGGCCTGCTGTATGTCGCCTTCACCCCCACGGGCTTCCTCAGATAGAGCTGCATGAGCAAAAGCCAGTATTCCTCACGCCACAAATCGTCCCTTGCCATACCCTTTCTCTTTGGAATACAAAGTTACATATATTTTATAAAAAAGGAAATAAATCGAAGGAAAAAAACTATATTTCGCCACCTATACTCTTGAATTTCTCTATGAAGGCGACAATCCTCCTGAATACGTTTTGTTTCTTCGTCATGTATTTAGGATTCAGCGGGCTCATCCTTGGCAGTATCTCGTTGAGGTCTGTGCCGTTCCCGCTGGCGTATCCGCGCTTCAGCGAGTATAGTCAAGGTCTATCTCCTGCGATTTGAGCAAATCCACTGCTTCCAGCTCCGCTTCCAGCGTCGTGAACTTGTCAAGTATCTCCACTATCCGACGTTGAACGGAAAGAGGGGGAAGTGGAATGAGGAGCTGCTTAAATTTTTTTAAATATTAAAACGCGTAACACCACTTGCTGTTTGCTTAATTTGTTTACGCAATAAATCACTGCGAAAAAGATATTTAGCAAATTCTGGAATTATTTGTATATCATTATTAAAATGAATACCAAAAGAAAAACTATTTAGGTATAGAGGCTCTTAAAGATGTGCTGTAACGGCACATGACATAACTACCTCATCGGGAGTTTCAGAAGAACCTGTAAATAAAACATCTCCATACTTAACGATATTTTGTTTTTCATTATCGCTAATTGTAACGCGTCCTAATTGATTGAGATTTATTTCTATATTGTTAAAAATATTTTTATAAGGAATATATAGAGCATTACCATTTTCAAAATGATTTTTATTTTTACCATTAAGCCCATTGTATATCTCGCACATTTCCCCGATTTTTTTCCACTCCACGTTTTCCCCATTGAGCAGTTGTTCTATAAAGGGCATTGGTTCTTTATTCTTCATCGTGCTGTGTGTTTTGGGTTAATCTGCGCAACGTGGCGGCATTGTCGCTGCTTATCACACTTTTCCCTGTTTGCCGTTCCAATTCCTCTCGTGCCACTTTCGCCACATTTCCACCTTGCTTTGCGATAGTCTTGCTCTGGTTGAAAGTCTTTGGATTGTTGGCTTGTGAGATGTCTTTGGTAGAGGCTTCTGCCAGCATGTTGAGAATCAACTCGGTGCTGGTCATGTTGTCACGCAGGTTTTGCTTCTTCAATCCCTTGTGTTCCTTGTATTCTTTCACCGTCTTTCCTGACCATGTCTTGGTTAAGACATTGGTTAGGATTGCGAAGTCCTTATTGTCGGTGATGCCGGTCCGTTGCCATTCATCGGTCAACTCCTTACGAATCTCGATGCTTTTTAGGCGTTGGTTGATCCAATCGTCCGAGTAGCCCAAGCGGCGATAGTCTTGCAATGCTTGCTGTATGCTCAGTTCGGGGTCTTGTATCTGGTCAAGGCGCTGGCTTCCCACCTTTGCAAGCCATTGTTTGAAAGGCTCTGCCTTAGGGCTTGGCACAGATTGAATCAAGCGAAGAAGCTGCTCAGTGTCAGCAACATCGGTCATACGCATCTTGCCATCGGCAGCACGCATTTTCAAACCGTGACAATTTTTCACGGTTTGGTTGCCTTCCGCTTTCAGACGTTGTTTGAGTTTTCTCCAATACGCCGTAGGATCCACACTGTCCGTCAGCACTGCAATAACATCCACAACGGAGAAATACCATTTCTCTTGATCAGCGTCCCAATGGGAACGAACTTGTTTGTTCTCAAATTTCATCAAATCTCTCATGCCTCTATCTACTTTATTATTTCATCTATGTCTGCGCGCAGCGCGTCTATGCGCTTCACCGTCTGCGCCACTTCCTCATTCAGTTTCACGATGTCTATCACCTCGCGCGTGTTCTCCGCCTCAACATAAGTGCCGACGGATAGGTTATAGTCGTTTTCGGCTATCGTGCCGTTGTCAACCGACGTGGCAACATACCGCACCTCTTCCTTGCACTCGAAAATTCCCACGATGCGGTCGATGTGCCCGGGCAGCAGAACGTTGTTGTTGATCTCTTTCCTGAAAAAATCTTCTCCGCTGGCATTTATGAACTGTGTCGTTGTGCTCATCTTGTGCTTTGACAGCACGAGGATGTTCATGGCGATGCTCGTGCCGTAGAACAAGTTGGGAGGCAGGGCGATGACCGTTTCCACGAAGTTGTTGTCCACCAGATACTTCCTTATCTTCTGCTCCGCCACCCGGCACGGAATCGAAATCCACCTGCACCCAACTTGCACTATGGCAGCCGTCATCCCGTGTCAGCTCAGCGCGAGCATCCTCTCTATCGGCTTCACTGCCTCGCGGCGTATGTCCTCCGGCACGTCAACCTCGGGCCACCCGTGTTTCAGGGCATTGTATATCTTTTCGAGCGTGTTGAGCTTCATGTAGTTGCACTCGTTGCACGAGCAGCCGATGGTTGCCTCGCTCACCTCCGGCGGAACGGGATAGAACTTCTTTCCCTTGCAGTTCCTCTCTATCTCGTGCAGTATCCCCGACTCGGTCGCTATGATGAACTCATCCCTGTCGCTCTCCATGCAGTGCTTCAGTATCACGGCGGTGGACCCCACCACGTCGGCGAGTGCAAGCACCGGTCCCTTGCACTCGGGATGCGCCAGCACCAATGCTTCGGGGTGCTCTTTCTTCAGTTTCACTATCCCTTCCACGGAGAAACGCTCGTGGACGTGGCAGCCGCCGTTCCACAGCAGCATGTCCCTCCCGGTGATGGAATTGATGTATGAGCCTAGGTTATAGTCGGGCCCGAATATTATCTTCTCGTCCTTTGGCATGCTGTCTATTATCTTCTTCGCGTTGCCGCTCGTCACCACGATGTCGGTCAGCGCCTTCACCGCCGCTGTTGTGTTGACATAACTCACCACCTTGTAACCCGGGTGCTCCTCCTTGTATTTCCTCAGGTCGTCAGCGTTGCACGAGTCGGCGAGCGAGCATCCTGCGTTAAGGTCGGGGCAAAGCACCGTTTTCTCCGGACACAGTATCTTGCACGTCTCCGCCATGAAATGCACCCCGCACATAACGATTGTCCTGGCGTCGGTCTTTGCCGCCTTCTGCGCCAGTGCGAGCGAGTCGCCTATGAAGTCGGCAATCTCCTGTATCTCGCCCACGGTGTAATAGTGCGCAAGGATTATGGCGTCCTTCTCCCTGCACATCCGCCTTATCTCCGCCTTCAGGTCAGTTCCCTCTGCTATCGGCTCGTCAACGAACCCTTTTTCCTCCCATTCGCTTTTCAACATAGTATTATTATTTTATCTGTTTTTCTTTCTTAGAATAAAAAAATAGAATATGAGTATGATGTGGTGTTGAAACCGTTGAAAACTTTTCGCCTTTTTCCTTCATTTCACGCTATCCACACCATATCTGCATTTTTCAACACGTTATCAATGGCATTACCATTTATATATTAGTCGTTTAAGTGGTTTATCAACAATTAGTGATACTGCCTGCAAATATAATAAGTTTATATGTTATTAAGCATACTTTATGTGGAAAATTTTATTAAAAGCCAATAATAAGATTGATATTTTCAACATTGTCTGCCTGCCGGTGTGCCAGTTGTTGATAAACTGTTATTTTTCAACATGGTTTTCAACAGGTTTATGAACACTTTTGTTAACGTAAGTATTCTGCTTCATGTAATATTTGTTTTGAGTATATTTGGGTTAATAAAAATTAACCCTGATATAATCATAATTAAACGTTCCGTATGGCTTATATTGATAATAATGTCTATCTTTGCAGCAGATAACCTTTCATTACTACAGAAAGAGGGGTGCTGAACCTGTTGGTTCTGGCTGAGATTATACCCGTTTAACCTGATGCAGATAATGCTGCCGTAGGGATTTGCGAATGTGATCGCGACTATCAACCGTAAAGACACGCGCCTCTTTTGATGCAATTTGATAAAAGAGTGACATGTTTTATATTCCAACTTTGACGATAGCGGGTTCTGACTGTAGCGGCGGCGCAGGCATTGAGGCAGACATAAAGACAATGTCGGCACTGGGATGCTATGCTGCTGCTGCGATAACGTCTGTCACGGTGCAGAACACTTGTGGTGTGACAGCCATCCAGGATATAAGGCCAGACATTGTGTATGGGCAGATATGTGACGTGATGAGCGACATTCGCCCCAAGGCGGTGAAGGTGGGCATGGTGAGCGACTGCGCTGTGATTGATGCTGTCGCCGATGCCCTTGACGCTTTCCGCGCCGGCATTGTGATTGTCGACCCGGTGATGGTTTCCACTTCCGGTGACAGGCTGATGAGGGACAACGCGTTGGAAACGTTCCGCAAACGGCTCATCCCCTCAGCGACGTTGCTCACGCCGAACATACCCGAGGCTGAGGTGCTCGCCGGAATGAGCATTTGCAATCCAGCCGACTTTGACGCTGCGGCTGAAAAGATTTTGCAATATGGCTGCGGCGCGGTGCTGATAAAGGGTGGGCATGAGGACGGGCCGGAGAAAATCGACAGGCTTTACTCTGCGGGCGTGAGGCCGGTTGTGCTGCGTTCGGAAAGCGTGATGACGAAAAACACTCACGGTACGGGTTGCACACTGTCTTCGGCAATAACAGCGTATATGGCGCGCGGACTGGATATCCGTCGGGCTGTGGAGAAGTCCAAGCGGTATGTTACCAGAGCGCTGGTTGCCGGCAGCAACGTGTATGTAGGCGAAGGAAACGGGCCTGTCAACCATTTTTTCAATCCCATGAGACTTATCAAGATATGAACAAAATACAATTCATCACCCATGCCAATGGCGGCACTGGTTACTATGATGGTGCGGTGATGGCGTTGGAGGGCGGCTGCCGCTGGATACAGCTGCGCATGAAGGACGCTGACGATGATTTATTCATGACTGTGGCTCGGCGCGTGAGGAAACTGTGCAGCCAGTATGGCGCGCGTTTCATAATAGACGACAGGGTCGAGGCGGCCGCCTCGCTGAGGGCAGACGGGGTGCATCTTGGGCGCGGCGACATGCCCGTTGACGAGGCGCGGCGGTTGCTTGGGAATGACTTTATAATAGGCGGTACGGCCAACACCATCGAAGATATAAGGCGGCTGCACAAGGCCGGCGCCGACTATATAGGCTGCGGGCCGTTCCGTTTCACGAGGACAAAGGAGAAACTCGCTCCGACGTTAGGAATAGAGGGCTACCGCAGTATCGCCGGGGCGATGAAGCGCGAGGACATACGGTTGCCGCTTGTTGCCATAGGCGGGATACTGAGAGAGGACGTGCCGCAACTGCTTGCCGCCGGCGTGGACGCGATCGCCGTGAGCGGCGCAATACTGAACGCGGGAAATCCTGTGGACGAGATGCGTAAATTCATTGAAATTTCAAAATGACAAACATATATAATAATGAACGAAAACATCAGAATCACCTATCCTTCATCGGAGAAAGTTTACATGAGAGGCACCATACACCCTGAACTGCGGGTGGGGATGCGGAAAATAACGCTGACGCCAACTGTGAGGATAAATGACGGAAAGAGGGAAACGACCGTGAACGCTCCGGTATATGTTTATGACACCAGCGGGGCGTACAGCGACCCATCGGTGGAAATCGACCTGAAGAGAGGGCTGCCGAAACTGCGGCAGCCGTGGATGGAGGGCAGGAAAGGCACGCAGATGTATTTCGCGAAGAAGGGTGTTGTCACCCACGAGATGGAATATGTTGCCATCCGCGAGAACATGAACTGCAGGGAACTGGGCATCGAGACGCACATCACCCCAGAGTTTGTGCGCCGGGAGGTGGCCGCCGGACGTGCCGTGATACCCGCCAACGTGAACCATCCTGAGTCGGAGCCAATGGTAATCGGCACGAATTTCCTCGTGAAGATAAACACCAACATCGGCAACTCGTCGATGTCGTCGGGCATCAGCGAGGAGGTGGAGAAGGCCGTGTGGAGCTGCAAGTGGGGCGGCGACACGCTGATGGATCTGTCAACGGGCGACAATATCCACGAGACACGCGAGTGGATACTGCGCAACTGTCCGGTGCCGGTAGGTACTGTCCCAATGTACCAGGCGTTCGAGAAGGTCAACGGCAAGGCGGAGGATCTCTCGTGGGAGGTGTTCCGCGACACACTGATAGAGCAGTGCGAGCAGGGGGTTGACTACTTCACGATACACTGCGGCATACGGCTTAAGAACATCCGGCTGGCGGGGCCGCGTCTCACTGGCATCGTAAGCCGTGGCGGGAGCATCATTTCAAAGTGGTGCCAGATACACAACGAGGAGAGTTTCCTGTACAGCCATTTCGACGATATATGCGACATATGTGCAAAATATGACACTGCCATATCGCTTGGCGACGGCCTGCGGCCCGGCAGCACTTATGACGCCAACGACGCGGCGCAGTTTGCCGAGCTCGACACTATGGGCGAGCTGGTGGAGCGCGCGTGGGCAAAGGACGTGCAGGTGTTCATCGAGGGACCGGGACATGTGCCGATGAGCAAGATACGCGAGAACATGGACCGCCAGACGGAGAAGTGCCACGGCGCGCCGTTCTACACGCTCGGGCCGCTCGTCACCGACATCGCGCCGGGCTACGACCACATCACCAGTGCCATCGGCGCCGCCACAATAGGGTGGTATGGCACGGCGATGCTGTGCTATGTGACGCCGAAGGAACATCTTGCATTGCCCGACAAGGACGATGTGCGCACGGGTGTGGTGACATACAAGATTGCCGCCCATGCCGCCGATCTTGCCAAGGGACATCCCGGCGCTGCGGTGAGGGACAACGCGCTGTCGAAGGCTCGTTATGAGTTCCGTTGGAAAGACCAGTTCAACCTTGCGCTCGACCCGGAGAGGGCACTGGAATACTACAAGTCATCAAACGAGGTTGGAGGGAAATACTGCACGATGTGCGGGCCAAATTTCTGCGCCATGCGCATCAGCCAGTCAATCGGGGAATGTGACCGTTGACCGCTTCTGACAATAAATTAACATACTGCTAATCAATAAAATAAAAGTAAAATGATTGAGACACAAGTATCAAGGGGTATCGTGAGTACCTATTTCGAGAAACTGCAACGCAACTTGGACATCGATGTTGCCATTGTCGGCGGCGGGCCGTCTGGCATCGTGGCAGCCTACTACCTGGCCAAGGCCGGTATGAGGGTGGCGCAGTTCGACCGCAAACTGTCGCCCGGCGGCGGAATGTGGGGAGGAGCAATGATGTTCAACCAGATTGTCGTCCAGGAAGAGTCGCTGGATATTGTGCGCGATTTCGACATCAACGTGGAGAAGTTCGAGGACGGGCTATACACCATTGACTCTGTTGAGAGCACATCCGCGCTGCTCTACAAGGCAGTGCACGCCGGCGCCGCGATTTTCAACTGCTACTCGGTGGAGGACGTGGTCTTCAAGAACAATGTTGTCAGCGGTGTCGTCGTCAACTGGACACCAGTGCTGCGCGAGGGCATGCACGTTGACCCCATCAACATCATGGCGAAGTACGTGATAGACGGGACGGGTCACGACAGCGAGATTTGCAAGGTTGTCGCGCGTAAGAACGGCATAAAGCTCAACACTCCAAATGGCGAGGTGATGGGCGAGCGTTCGCTGGACGTTGCCGAGGGCGAGCGCCTTGTGGTAGAGGGAACAAAGGAGATTTACCCCGGACTGTATGTCTGTGGCATGGCGTCTTCCGCCGTTTCCGGCACTCCGCGCATGGGACCAATTTTCGGCGGCATGCTCATGTCTGGCAAGAAAGTGGCTGACCTTATCATCAGCCGTGGCAGCAAGTGATGAGACTCATCGCGATAACCTCTCCCGGTCTCGTGCCGGGGGAGGCTTTTGAGATATGCCGCTTGCTGGACGATGGTTTCGATTTGGTGCATCTCCGCAAGCCGGGCGCGCCATACGGGGCGTGCAGCCGCCTGCTGGACAGCATCCCTCCGTCATATCACTCGCGCATCGTCACGCACGAGCATTTCTCCCTGTGCAGCCGCTATGGCCTGCACGGCATACATCTCAACCGCCGCAACCCATCCGTTCCCGGCGGCTTCTGCGGCAGTGTCAGTTGCTCGTGCCATTCGCTTGACGAGGCAAGGGAGCGCAAGGCAGACATGGATTATGTCTTCCTCAGTCCCATTTTCGACAGCATTTCAAAAAGTGGTTATCGGTCAGCATTTTCCTACGCGCGACTGCGCGATGCGGCTGACAGAGGCGTGATAGACGGGAAGGTGGTAGCCTTGGGTGGTGTCACCTTCGACAAGATACCCCTGCTCTCCTCCCTGCATTTCGGTGGCGCGGCAATGCTTGGGGCGATATGGAAATTGTGATGCCGTTGCCGGGGGAGATGTGGGTGTTGGGAAAAATGGAAAAACCGTTGTTGTGATGACCGCATTTGGGGTTTTGCAGGCACTTAGGTACAAAATAGGGAAATTCCCCCGAATGTTTAGGACTTTTCCTATTGCAACCATGCCCCGGAAACGTTATCTTTGCATCAGTAACAGGAAAATGGTTGACCTAATTCCCGGAATACGCAGATGAAGAAACAGCATAAAAACCAACACGCTGAATGATGACTTATATAGGATTAAGGTTAGGTTAGATTTCTCTTTTGATTCAGAAGGCGGCGCCGACGGCGGTTGGTGTCGCCGAGCTGTTGCGGGGCTTGCCGTCGCAAGAAAAAAGATATGATTTCTTTGCCATGCGCCTAATTTGTAGTAACTTTGCAACCGAAAAGATTTTAATGATGAGCAGCGAAGAGTGTATTTCCAAATTGTCAAAAATGCTTTTTTGGGACATAGATATCGAAAAGGCTGACATGGACAGGTATCCACGGCATATCATACAGCGTGTGCTGGAATATGGAACTCTTGAGGATTGGAGAATAATACACTCATATTATGGTCTTGATAAAATTGTGGAAGAATGTAAGCAGATGAGAACACTTGACCCTGTTTGTCTTGCTTTCATTTGTGCTAAATCAAACACTAAGGAGGAGGAATACAGATGTTATCATACGAGGCAGTCGTTCCCGACACTTTGGAACTCTTGAGAGAGTTGATGAAAATCCAAATTTTCTCTGAAATGAGACTTGTTGGTGGAACGGCATTAGCTATGCAGTATGGTCATAGGCAATCTGTTGATTTGGATTTCTTTGGCAAATTAAATGTGGGTACAGAGGAAATTGATAATACTTTGAAAAAGGTTGGGAGTCATACTTTGTTCACTAATTCCGAAAATATTAAGATATACGAAATATGTGGTGTAAAAGTTGACTTTGTAAACTATAGATATAATTGGATTGATGGAATTGTGGAAGAGGGAGGTTTGAGGTTGGCTTCACCAAAGGATATTGCTGCAATGAAAGTTAATGCAATAGAGGGACGAGGTTCAAGGAAGGATTTCATTGATATGTTTTTCTTATTGGAGCATTATAGTATTGAAGAGATAATAAGGTTTTATAAGGAAAAATATCCAGAACATTCCGTTTTCAGAGCGTTAATGAGTTTAACTTACTTTGCTGATGCTGAAACTCAGATTATGCCAAAAATGCTTGTTCCATTTGATTGGGAAGAGTTGAAAAAGAAAATAGTAGGATTGGTAAATAATTATTCGAAATAGATAAAAAAAGGTATATAACAAGATGGCATTGAAATGTGGTATCGTGGGACTGCCCAACGTGGGCAAGTCAACGCTTTTTAACTGTCTGTCGAGTGCCAAGGCACAGGCGGCGAATTTTCCATTCTGCACAATAGAGCCGAACGTGGGCGTGATAACCGTGCCTGACGAGAGACTCACGAGGCTCGCTGAGATTGTCCATCCGGGCCGAATTGTTCCTGCGACGTGCGAGATTGTCGACATCGCGGGGCTCGTGAAGGGTGCGTCGAAAGGGGAGGGACTGGGAAACAAGTTCCTCGGCAACATCCGCGAGACCGATGCCATAATACATGTGCTGCGCTGTTTCGACGACGACAACATCGTCAGGGAGGGTGGCGCGGCGGTTAACCCGGTGGAGGACAAGGAGATCATCGACACCGAACTGCAGTTGAAGGACCTCGAGACTATCGAGAATCAACTGACCAAGACGCAGAAGACGGCAACCGCAGGCAACAAGGATGCCAAGGTGCTGCTCAACGTGCTGACGGCATACAAGGAGGCTCTGGACCAGGGCAGGAACGCCCGCACGGTGACTTTCGACAGCAAGGACGAGCAGCGGGCGGCGCACGACCTGTTCCTCCTGACGGCGAAACCGGTGCTGTATGTGTGCAACGTTGACGAGGCATCGGCGAGGGACGGCAACGAATACAGCCGTGCGATCGAGGAGGTCGCGCGGCAGGAAGGCGCCGAGGCGATGGTGATTGCGGCAAAGACCGAGGAGGACATCGCGTCGCTGGACACATACGAGGACAAGCAGATGTTCCTCGAGGAGCTTGGACTGGAGGAGAGTGGCGTGAACCGCCTCATCAAGAAGGCGTATGCCCTGCTGAATCTCGAGACATTCATCACCGCCGGCGAGATGGAGGTCAAGGCGTGGACATACCACAAGGGGTGGAAGGCGCCGCAGTGCGCCGGAGTGATACACACCGACTTCGAGAAGGGTTTCATCCGCGCCGAGGTGATAAAGTATGACGACTATATCAAGTACGGCTCGGAGGCGGCGGTGCGCGAGGCCGGGAAGATGGGAATAGAAGGAAAGGAATATGTGGTGCAGGACGGCGACATAATGCACTTCAGGTTTAATGTGTAGAGCCTTATGAACGATTTGCTGTGCTACATAATGTGGAATCCCGATGCCGAGATTTTCCGTGTCGGGAACGTTGCCGTGCGCTGGTATGCCTTGTGCTGGATAGCAGGGCTGGTGCTGGCGTATTTCATCGTCAGGAAACTGTACCGTGACCAGAAGATAAAGGACGGACTGCTTGATCCGCTGTTCCTGTATTGCTTCGTGGGAATACTCGCCGGGGCGCGCCTCGGCCATTGCCTTTTCTACGACAGGGAATATTTCCTCAGCTCGCCGCAGCACGTCGTGGAGATGTTCCTGCCGATACACTTCATGGCCGGCGGAGGCTGGAAGTACACGGGATATGAGGGTCTGGCAAGCCACGGCGGCACCATCGGTCTGATAATAATGCTGCTGGTTTACTGGCTGCGCGTGCGCAAGGATGGGCTGGGGATATGGCGCATCCTCGACAACATCGCCATCGCCACGCCGGTGGCGGCATGTTTCATACGCCTCGGGAACCTCGTCAACTCGGAGATAATAGGCAAGGTGACGGATGTGCCGTGGGCGTTTGTCTTCGAGCGCGTGGACATGCTTCCGCGTCACCCGGGGCAGCTCTACGAGGCCATCGCATACGCGCTGTTCTTCCCCGTCGGCTGGTATCTCTACCGCAAGCACCCAGGGCGCGTCGGCACGGGCTTCTTCTTCGGGCTGTGCCTGACGCTGATTTTCACGTTCCGCTTCTTCATAGAGTACACAAAGGACATACAGGTGGCGAAGGAGGCCACGATGGCACTGAACATCGGCCAGCAGCTGAGCATACCTTTCGTTATAATAGGCCTTGCCTGCATCTGGCGCAGTTTCAAGGTTTCAGGCAAGTGAGATAATAAAAGGGCAGGTGACGCAGACTCACTTGCCCTTTACTATTTTCTTTATCTCGTTTAGTTTGTTGAGAGCCTCAAGCGGCGTAAGGTTGTTCACGTCGATGTTGAGAATCTCGTCGCGCACCTGCGACAGCACCGGGTCGTCGAGCTGGAAGAACGACAGTTGCAGCCCGTCGCGGCTGCGGTTGAGTTGCTCTGCCGTTGGTTTCCCTACAGTCCCCACCCCGCTGTTGTCGTTCTCCAGTTGCTTCAGTATCGTGTTTGCGCGCTTCACGATGCTCCTCGGCATTCCCGCAATCTGCGCCACATGGATGCCGAACGAGTGTTCAGAGCCCCCGCGCTGCAGTTTCCGCAGGAAGATGACCTTGTTGTCAACCTCCTTCACCGACACGTTGTAGTTCTTTATGCGTGGGAAGTTCTTCTCCATCTCGTTCAGTTCGTGGTAGTGCGTGGCGAACAGCGTGCGCGCCTGCGCCTTCTTGTTTTCGTGGAGATACTCCACGATGGCCCATGCGATGCTTATGCCGTCGTATGTCGATGTGCCGCGCCCGAGCTCGTCGAACAGCACGAGCGAGCGTGGCGTGACGTTGTTGAGTATGTTCGACGCCTCCGTCATCTCCACCATGAATGTCGATTCTCCGAGCGAGATGTTGTCCGATGCCCCCACTCGTGTGAAAATCTTGTCCACCAAGCCAATCCTCGCGCTCTCTGCCGGCACGAAACAGCCCATCTGTGCCATCAGTGCTATGAGCGCGGTCTGGCGCAGCAGGGCCGACTTTCCTGCCATGTTGGGGCCTGTGATGATGATGATCTGCTGTTTCCCGGTGTCGAGCATGATGTCGTTCGGCACGTAGCGCTCGCCCGGCGGCAGTTGTGTCTCGATGACGGCGTGCCGCCCCTGGTGTATGTCCAGTGCCTCGCTCAGGTCTATCACGGGCCGCACGTAGTGGTGTTCCTCGGCGGCCTTGGCGAACGACAGCAAGCAGTCGAGCCGCGCGATGAGGTTGGCGTTGGTCTGTATCG
Organism: uncultured Prevotella sp.; assembly: GCA_900548585.1. Taxonomy (GTDB): domain Bacteria; phylum Bacteroidota; class Bacteroidia; order Bacteroidales; family Bacteroidaceae; genus Prevotella. Next base: position 27,826 of record URLI01000005.1, read on the forward strand.
GCGTTATGTATTCCTGCATCGAACATACCAACTCGTTGAATATGCGTGCCTCGAGCGAAAGAATCTTGTCCTCCGCGCCGAGTATCTTCTCCTCATATTCCTTCAGTTCCTGCGTGATGTACCGCTCCGCCTGTGCGAGCGTCTGCTTGCGTATCCAGTCCTGCGGCACCCTGTCCTTGTATGTGTTGCGCACCTCGAGGTAATAGCCGAACACGTTGTTGTAGCCAATCTTCAGCGACGCGATGCCTGTCTGCTGTGTCTCGCGCTCCTGTATCTTCAGCAGGAAGTCCTTCCCGCTGTATGCGATGTTGCGCAGTTCGTCGAGCTCGCTGTTCACGCCTTCGCGCACCACCCCACCCTTGTTCACCATCTGCGGCGGGTCGTTCTCCACCTCCCGCTCTATCCTGTCGCGCAGTGTCTCGCACAGGTCCAGCCGCTCCCCCACCCTTTTCAGGGCATCGTTCGCGGCATTCATGCACGCCTCCTTCACCGGGCGCAGCGCGTTGAGCGCCACCTTCAGCTGCACCACCTCGCGAGGTGTGACGCGTCCCGTTGCAACCTTCGATATTATGCGCTCGATGTCGCCCATGGTGTGGAACTCCTCGTCGACGAGTGTCCGGAAGTCAGGCTGGCGGAAGAAGTACTCCACGATGTCGAGCCGCTCGTTGATGAGCCGTTCCTCCTTCAGCGGGAACACCGTCCACCGCTTCAGCATCCGCGCGCCCATCGGTGTCACGGTGCGGTCTATCACGTCCATCAGGCTCGCCCCGCCGTCCTGCATCGGCTGCAGCAGCTCGAGCGAGCGTATGGTGAACTTGTCGAGCCTTACGAACCTCTCCTCCTCGATCCTTGCGAGCGACGTGATGTGGCCGATGTGCGTGTGCTGCGTCATATCGAGGTATTGCAGTATCGCCCCGCTTGCCGTCACGCCGTTGTGCAGGTGGTCGGTGCCGAAGCCCTTCAGGTTCTTCACGCCGAAGTGGCCGAGCAGTTTCTTCCGTGCGGTCTGCTCCGTGAACACCCAGTCGTCCATTTCGTAGGTGAGGAACTTCGTGCCGAACGCGCGCTCAAAGTCCGCCTTGCGTCCGCGTTCGTGCAGCACCTCCTTTGGCTGGAAGTTGCCGAGCAGTTTCTCGATGTAGTCCGGTGCCCCCTCCCCTGTGAGGAATTCGCCCGTCGATATGTCGAGGAAGGCCACGCCGCAGCTCCCCTTGCCGAAATGCACCGCCGCGAGGAAGTTGTTCTCCTTGTTGTCCAGCACGTTGTCGCTCATCGCCACGCCCGGCGTGACGAGTTCGGTGATGCCGCGCTTGACCAGTTTCTTTGTCAGTTTGGGGTCTTCCAGTTGGTCGCAGATAGCCACCCTCCTGCCAGCCCGGATTAGTTTAGGCAGGTAGGTGTCGAGCGCGTGGTGTGGGAAGCCAGCCATCTCCGTTGCCGGTTTCCCCGACGCGCCGTTGTTGCGCCGTGTGAGCGTTATGCCGAGGATTTTGCTTGCAGCGATGGCATCGTCGCAGTAGGTCTCGTAGAAGTCGCCGCACCTGAACAGCAGCAGTGCGTCCGGGTGCTTTGCCTTCAGCGAGAAGAACTGCCTCATCATTGGTGTCAACTCTTCTTTCCTCGTGGCCATTACTTTGTTTTTTGTAAAATGCAAAGATACCTTTTTCCACCGAGAAAGCAAAGGGTTGTGTCGTTTTTTTTACTTCTTGTTGGCTTTTGTATCTATATTTTATGGGTGCAAACAAAGCGAAATCCGCGTTTCGCCACAGTGTTTTGCGGTATGCTGTCTTGCTCATTGCAGGATTTCGGTTTCGTGGTTTGCCACTGAAAAGGATATAACGGGCGCAGTGCTTCTATTTCCTTCGCCGTGACCGGACGAAAAAGAAAACGCCGGCAAGCACTGCTGCGAGTGCTCCTCCGGCGTAGTATATGGGTTTTATGGCTGTGTTTTTGGCATCTTGCGTGCCGTCCGGGGTCTTGTCCGGTGTAATGTTGCCGTTCATAACGGTCATGCCCTCGTACTGCAACCCGCATTCGGGGCATTTCTTCATTTCGTCGGTGCGCGGTGCGCCGCACGCCGGGCAGAAGCGTGCCGACGGCGGGTTCTTGTAAGTCACCTCGTAGATGTTCACCGCGTTGCCGCCGTGGTTGCTGCGGCCTTGCGACGTGACGAACACATAACGCCCGTCGGAGGATATGTCGAGCCCCACCGGGTAACTGTCGACACCGATGTGGCAGACGGCCTTCATCGTCTTTGTGTCGACCACATACACCTGGCTGACGTTGTTGCACGCGGCGAAGATGTATCGCCCGTCCGGCGAGATGCTGATGGTGCGCGCCCCCTTGCCCACATTGCAGTTCTCCCAGTTCCTTGCCGTGGCGGTCTTCCTCGTCGTCCCGTCCATTGTCCTTGCCACAGCCATGAAGTCTTTCAGCGGCATTCGCTGCACCACTCCCCCACCGTTGATGCTGAGGTAGAGGTATCCGTTTGAAATCACGAGATGTCTCACGTTGCTCATCATGCCAAGCACGCGGCCGAGGTATTTCTGCTGCTGTATGTCTATCACGGCGATGCCTCCCCCGCCCCCCATGCAGCCGACTATGAGGTACCGGTTGTCTGGTGTGAACACCGTGCCGCGCAGGGCATATCCGCTGCCGTTGTCGCGGTCAACCGAGCGGTTCAGCGGATAGTTCAGGTCGAGTTGCCGGTCAACGGTGAGAACCATCTTGTGGTGCCATTCCTCCGGCTTCCCGGACGATATGTCGATGAGGCCCACGGTGTTGTTGCCCCAGTGCGAGATGGCCACCGTCTTGCCGTCGGGCGACGTGCTGACCATCTTGGGCAGCGGACCCGTCTCCATCAGCCGCACCACCTTGTCGCTGCGCGTGTCTATCACTGCCACTGCCGACGGGTCCTGCGCGTTGATGTCGAACGAGCGGCGGTAGTAAGGCACCCACAGGTAACGGCCGTTGTGGCTGAAAGTGCTCTCCACGGGCTTACCGGCAAAGGTGTTCACGTTGTTGTGGTAGTGCCGCCAGGGGTACAGTCCCGATGGTTGCGACCACAGCGCATCGTCGCGGCCTTCCCTGAACTGATGGTGTATGACGGCGAGTTTTCTGTTTGTCTTGAAGTCGTAGCTTATCGTCGTGCAGCCCTCGAGCGAGTTGACATAGTACTTCGAGCCATCGGGGTGGATGTTGATAGACTTGGGGCTGTTGATGTCGGCGTCGCGCGTGTCGGCGCTGCCGCCGTAGTTCTGTTTCTTTGCGACCAGCGTGATGGTTATTGCCCCGTCGTCAGACTGTGCCGTTGTGCCAATCTTCGGGTGTGAGACGGGCGGCACGCCGGCCTGCGAAACCGCCGTTGCGGCAATCGCAAATGCAGCGGAAAGTATTCTCTTAATAATCATAAATGTGTGTTTTTGTTGCCTTGCCGGACAATTTGCCGGCGTGTGTGATGTTTTTGCAAAAATACAGAAAAGCATCGTAACGGCAAAATTTTCATCGGAAATAATGACAGTCTCGTTTGTTTTTTGTAACTTTACGGCCTGAATGTATAAATCAAACCATCACTATGAAGAAATTTTTATCCATCACAATGATTTTGGCATTGTCTGCCATGGCGTTTGCATGCAACAAGAACTCCCGTGATACGTGCGGGGCGAGGAAGGGTGGCGGTATGTATTATCCCATACACACCCTGAGAATTATTTTCGCTGGCGACCTGATGCAGCACCGGGGGCAGATCGATGCCGCGCGCAACGCCGACGGCACATACAGTTATGACGAGACTTTCAGATATGTCAAGGAGAAGATCGGCAGTGCCGACATTGCCATTGCCAACTTCGAGACGACGCTCGGCGGCAAGCCATACAGGGGCTACCCGTGCTTCTCCGCGCCCGACGAATTTCTGAAAGCGGTTGTCGACGCAGGCTTCAACGTGTTGGTGACGGCAAACAACCACTGCCTCGACTCGGGGCAGAAAGGATTGGAACGGACAATCGACATGATGGACAAAATGGGCGTGCCGCACCTCGGCACATATAAAAACATGGCGGAGAGGGACAGAAACTATCCCCTGCTCGTGGAGCGGAACGGCATCCGTGTGGTGCTGCTCAACTTCACATACGGCACCAACGGGCTGAAAGCAAAGGCCCCGAATGTGGTCAACTATATGGACACCACGGAGATAGCGCGCGACATAGAGAAGGCGAAGAAGATGAAACCAGACATCCTTATTGCCATACCACACTGGGGGGTTGAGTATTCGCTGCAACCCAGCCAGCAGCAGCGTGACATTGCGGAGTGGCTACTGGGCAAGGGTGTTGACCACGTCGTCGGCTCGCATCCCCACGTACTGCAGCCCATGGAGCTGCGGGACGGGCGGAACGGCGCCAATGTGGTGGCATACTCGCTCGGAAACTATGTCAGCAACATGGCGCGGACAAACACCGACGGCGGTGCCATGCTGCAGATGGACTTATGGATGCGTGGGGGAGTTGTAGTCCTCGATGGCTGCGGCTACATGCTCGTGTGGGTGTCGCGCCCCGCAATATCGGGTCACAAGAACTTCAGGATTTACCCCGCGAACACGCCGGACAGTATGCTGAACGATAAGGAGCGCGCCAAGCGAGGCATCTTCCGCAGGAATATGAAGGCTATGTTCGGGAAATACAACAAAGGGATCGGGGAGGTGTCCTCCAAACCCTAACCGGTCATTATGCCCCGGCTGACTGCGGCTGCAATCAGCCGGGAAACAAGTTGCAGGCACTGAATGTGAGACCCAGTGCCGTGATTACCGGTTGGGGACTGGAAACTTGTCGCGTCAGAACAAGTAAGTCAATGTCGTGGCGATGGTGCCGTTCCTGTAGGTCGAGGTTGACACGCCATCTATCTTGACACTGTTATTTATCATGTTGGGCAATCCAAGCTCATAGCTGCATTTCACCCTGACCTTGTTTGATATATCTGCACCCACTCCGAGTGTCAGGCCACAGTCAAGCCTGTTGAACTTGTTCTTCCCGAAAATGTCGTGGTGCTTATCGCTCTTGCCATCTTGTTTAACCTTGGTCGTTCCCCACAGCGAGCAGGAAATGTAAGGCCCTGCCTCCACGAAGAACCTGCCTTTGTTGCCAATGGGGAAATTCTTACCGACGACAAAGGGCATCTCCAATGCCGTCATGTCGTGTCTTATGTCAATAGGCTTCTCATAGCCATCAAAAATGTTATCCTGCTTGAAACCTTTCTGTGAAAGGAGCAAGGCACTTCCCAAATACCATGTGTCGTCTCCGTCCGTGAAATCATAAAGGACGTTTCCGCCAAACACATAACCGAGGGTGGCGCCGCACGGATCACTGCCACGCGCAACATTGACGTTGAGCCCAGCCGTCGCCCCAAACCTAAATCCCTGGGCATTTGCTGTTATGCAAGACGCAACCAGCAGAAATGCAAATAAAGTTCTTTTTAACATACCACTTTGTATCTAAATTGATTAATCAAATTATTTTTTATAATTAATAGTTTGCAAATTTACAATATTAAAATGAATTTGACAATACATACAAATAATTATTTTCGCATTAATTGAAATAATAAAGGAAAACAGGGAATATCTATTTGTGGGTATTCCCTGTTCATTGTGATTTATTGATATTGTAAGATTTTACAAAAGAACGATGTTCGTTTTCGGGCAATCGAACGATATTAAAGATTAATGGTTAATCCCAACCGACCATTATTGTCCGAACTGATCGCAGCCGAGGGAGTGGGTTGTTGAGATGAAATGGGATAACCCAGTGCCGTGATGACCGGTTGGGGTTGACCCTGCTTTCAAGTCCGAAAAAACGGTTGTTTTGATGAAAAACAAAAGTCAAGATAAATTCTAAATATCCAATCACTTTTTTAATTAACTTGATAGCTTTTGCAGAAAAAATTCCTATTTTTCTTGTTGGGTATCAAAAAAATACGTAATTTTGCACCGCGATATAACTATCGGTAAATGAGCAAATTTGAAACCATAGCCCACCAACAAATGCTTGGCAACGAAACCTCAGGCTGTTTCGCTGCCCGAAGAAACTCATCTTTCTTAGACATTTTTAACGTGGATGATTTGGTGAATACAAATAATTTGCTAACACACACACACACACACACACACACACACACACAATAGACGCACCTACAGTCTATCACTTATTTTTTCCTTTATTGTACGAGTGCGTGACGCGTTGCCACAAATCCATTCAGAAAGGGTATGCCACACATCACCCTTTCCGCTTTTCGCATGCCCGTTTCTTAACACGTATGCCCTAATATTCATACCTTTACAGGTTTCCATATAGAGTTTTATAAGCATAAAAAACATTAAAAGACAGTGAATATGAAAAAAAATTATCAAAGTCCAATTACAAACATGCTCTCCATCAAGGTGGAGAGCCAACTGCTCAAAGTTAGTAATGTTACGACCACAGACCCCACAGAAGGTGGAGACCCAACAGGTGGTAATGGCGATCAAAACAATCCGTTTAAACCATCTGGTGCCAAGTCTGGGCAGTTTGACGTAGAAGAAGAAGATCCTAAGATGTGGGAATAACCATATCAAGTAATGAACCCTTAAAAACAAATAAAATGAATAGAAAACTTAAATGGTTTACGGCAGTCAGCTGCGCAATGGCAGCACTGTCCGTATTTACGGCATGTCAAGATGATGACATTAGCCAACAACCAACAGACCCTGCAACCAACGTGCACACTTATCGCATCGTGGCAGATGTTAATGCCGCACCTGATGGAGAAGGCACACGCGCGTTGACGGAGGATGCATCAAGCGTCATTCACTCGGCTTGGCTGCAGAACGACAAAATGATAGCCTATTGTCTGAAGGACAATAACACAAGCACTGAAGCACAGTACAACTTGCTGACCAGCGCTACTGCAGGAAAAGCAAGCAAATTCGATGGTACGTTCAAATCCATGAAAGCCATCACCACCAGTGATGATATATGTTTCTTCTATCCTGGGGCTGCATCGGCAGGCAATGATGCCACTATTAAATCGGCTCTGAGGATGGAGGGCGATGGACAGAAAACTCCTTTGGTTTACTACGAACAACAGCCAACGATTAAGCAAACGGTAGAACTGAACCTCACAGAACAGGACGGTACGGCCGAAACCATCGGCAAGAAGTTCGACTATCAATGGGCGAAGACCAAGCCCTACTCTGTCAACGGTACAGAAGTAAAGGTTAGATCAGCCGAAATGCAGCGACTGATTGCCATATGGGGACTTCGATTTGCCAGCAAGGATGACGGTATATTGACCAACATAGATCAAGTTTACATCTCTGGCATAAAGTCACTCGACGTGCTCGACCTTGGTACGGGTAAGTTCGTTGATGATAATACCAGCGACGAGAACAACAACATCGTACTCAAGCCTGCCAATAATGGCAAACTCACCTCTGCTAATGGTAAATATACTTACGCTGCCATACTGCCAGGCGAATATGCCAAAGTGCTAATTACTGTCTATGTGGGCAACAAATGCTATGCACGCGAATATACAAATGTCAAATTAGAGGCCGATAAAGTGTACCGTTCCGATGTTATCTATATGGAGCAGGTGAATGCCCAACCATACGTAGAAGTACAAGGTGTGAAATGGGCGACGGGTAACTTTATCCACTATGGCCAGGAAGGTCCAGACCACAACGACTATTGGGGCATCGCACCCACACAATGGTGGATATCGCAATATGATATGATAGATCCAGATTTAAATATAAGAACTACTTCTCAATTCACAAAAAAAGATATCGAATCAGACCCTAACGACCTCGATCTATTCCGCTTTGGTGATATAGACAAAGCAACGACATTAAACCACAACAATAGTAAAGGGGGTGTTGTAGACATATGCAAGAAATTTTGGAAGCGTGGAGGACCTGCAGGCGGTCAACAGATAGAGATGACGGAAACTGAAATGGAAAATAGTCCTAATCTTGCAGCCTGGGGTGATATTGTATGGTATCATACGAAGAAAAATAATCAGAAATATCGTATGCCTACAAAAGCCGATTACGAAAAACTATGGAAATCAGCAAATGCGATACCTGCATATTGCATAGCTCCTACAGGCAAGCATATTTATGGTGCATTCTTCTACACCAACAATGGAGAGCCTCGCAAGAAGACATTCCCCACGCGCCCCAATGCTTTGTATAAATACAATGATGTGACAGCATTGGTTCGTGCCAACAAAGGACTTTTCTTACCCTTCGCAGGAAGAAGAAGAGACAATTCAATCAAAATTGGGTACCGAAACCTTGCCGATGGTAAAGTTGCTTATGCCCAATACATGTCTTCAACGGTAGAGAGCGTATTATTGTCCCAAGATTTTTTCTTCGGTACCAATGAGTGGAATTTATCAGGAAACGGAGTTACTCAAGGCAAGAGCATTCGTCCAGTATGGGATGAGTCGAGTAGCAAAACAAATTTCGATCCTGTTTATCCGGCATTCAAGGATATTTACTAAATCAAAGGTCTGACGGCTGAAGTCTGATGACAGAATGCTAACTGCGCATCAGACAAAGAACATAACGCCTGCCTCTCCAGACAGCGACCATGGTGGTTGCCAATGGAAAGGCAGGCGTTTTGGCATTTGGCTTGGGCTACGGGATTGCCGCAAGTCTGTTGTCTGAGTTTGTTGGCTTACAGGCTCCTCAAAAGTAACATGCCGTAATCAATGTGCCTCCAGCCAGTTGGCCCCCCATCCGCAGTCGGCGATGAGCGGAACGCTCAGTTGGTATGCGTTCTGCATCTCGCCGATGACGATTTTCTCCACTGTGTCTTTTTCTTCCGGGAAGACGCTGAAGTTGAGTTCGTCGTGCACCTGGAGTATCATCTTGCTCTTCAGTCCGAGTTCGCTGAAACGCCTGTGAATGCGTATCATCGCCACCTTTATTATGTCTGCTGCGGAGCCTTGTATCGGTGCGTTGATGGCGTTGCGCTCGGCATAGTTGCGCACCACGGCGTTGCGCGAGTTGATGTCGGGCAGGTAACGCCGTCGATGGAACACCGTCTCGGCATATCCTTGCGCGCGCGCCACCTGCTTCGAGTGTTCCATGTAGTCGTGGACCTTAGGGAATGTCTCGAAGAAGCCGTCGATGAGTTGCTTTGCCTCGCTGCGCTCTATATCCAGACGCTCGGCAAGCCCGAACACCGTGATGCCGTAGATTATGCCGAAATTGGCACGTTTCGACTTTGTGCGCTCGTCGCGCGTAACGTCCCTTATGTCTTTCCTGTAGATTGTCGCTGCCGTTGCCGCGTGCAGGTCGTGGCCCTCGCGGAACACCCTCGCCATGTTCTCGTCGCCCGAGAGATGGGCCATGACGCGCAGCTCTATCTGGCTGTAGTCGGCGGAGAAGAACAGGCAGCCGTCGTCCGGGATGAAGGCCTTGCGGATCTCCTTGCCGTCCTCGCCGCGAACGGGGATGTTCTGGAGGTTGGGGTCCGACGATGACAGCCGCCCGGTGGACGTTATGGTCTGGTTGAACGACGTGTGTATGTGTCCGGTTTTCCTGTTTATCAGTTTCGGAAGGGCATCGACGTATGTCCCGAGCAGTTTCTTCAACCCCCTGTGTTGCAGTATCTTGTCCACGATGGGGTTCTTTTGGCGCAGGCTTTGCAGCACTTCCTCGCTGGTGACATACTGCCCTGTCTTTGTCTTCTTCGGTTTTTCCGTTATCTGCATCTTGCCGAACAGTATGTCGCCCACCTGTTTCGGCGATGCAATGTTGAACTCCTCGCCTGCCAGTGCGTGTATCTCCTTTTCCAGTTCCTGCATCCTGCGCGTCAGTTCCTGCGATGTCTCGGCGAGCGAGCCGGTGTCTATGCGCACCCCGTTCATCTCCATCTCGGCGAGCACCCTCACCAGGGGCATCTCGATCTCGTGGAACAGTTTCTCCACGCCGGCCTCCTTCAGCCGTGGCTCGAGCGCGTTTTTCAGTTGCAGCGTGATGTCTGCGTCCTCGCAGGCATACTCATACGCCTCGGCTGGCGGCAGCGAGCGCATCGACCGCTGGTTCTTCCCCTTGGGGCCGATGAGCTCCTCGATGCGTACCGTCTTGTAGTTCAGGTACACCTCCGCCATGTAGTCCATGTTGTGGCGCAGCTCTGGCTGGATGAGGTAGTGCGCTATCATGGTGTCCCACATGTCGCCGGCGAGCGTTATGCCATAGTTGGCCAGGACCTCGAGGTCATACTTTATGTTCTGCCCCACCTTGAGTATTCCGGGCGATTCGTAGAGTGGCTTGAAAATGTCAACAAGTCTTTGCGCCTTCTCCCTGTCTGCCGGTATTGCAACGTAGAACGCCTTGTGAGGCTCGACGGCGAAGCTCATACCCACCAATTCTGCCTCAATGGCATTGGTGGAGGTGGTCTCCGTGTCCAAACTTAATATCTTGTGTGTTAATAAAAAATCACAGATTTCGCGTGCTTTCCCCTCATCCTCAATGAGTTGGTATTCGTGTTTAACGGAATTTAACTGCGATTTGGGCGATTTCTTTTCCTCATTCGTATTTTCGTCCGTGGAAAAGCCGAATAAATCTTGCTGTTGAGAGGCATTTTTTTCCTGTTTTGCTTGCTTATTTAAAAACTTGTCTGAAAGGGTGCGGAACTCCAACCCGCTGAAAATTTTGCGCAGGCCTGTTTCGTCGGGAGTGGTGACTTTTAGTTTTTCCATGTCCAGTTCGATCGGCACGTCTGTGCGGATTGTCGCGAGGAACTTCGACATGCGGATGTCCTCCACCGCCGCTTCCACATTCTTTTTGACCGCCCCCTTCAGTTCGCCTGTTCGCGAGAGCAGTTGCTCCACGCTGCCAAACTGCTTGATGAGCTTCGCCGCCGTCTTCTCGCCGACACCCGGGCAGCCCGGGAAATTGTCGGCGCTGTCGCCCATAAGCGCCAGCAGGTCGACCATCTGGGGTGGGGAAGCGATGTCATACTTGCGGCAGACGGCATCCGCGTCCATCACCTCATACCCACCGCCATGGCGCGGGCGGTAGATGAACACGTTGTCGCCCACAAGCTGCCCGTAGTCCTTGTCGGGGGTCAGCATATATGTCTTGATGCCCGTTTTGCCGCTTTTCTGTGCCAGGGTGCCAATCACGTCGTCAGCCTCGAAGCCCGCAGCCTCGAGTATCGGGATGTTCATCGCCGCGAGGATGTCCTTTATGATGGGTACGGAGGCGTGGATGTCCTCTGGTGTGGCGTCGCGCTGCGCCTTGTACTCAGGGAACGCCTCCGAGCGGAATGTCGGACCGTGGGGGTCGAAGGCCACGCCGAGATGTGTCGGCCTTTCCTTGGCCATCACCTCGTGGAGCGTGTTGCAGAAGCCCAGCACGGCAGAGGTGTTCTGCCCCTTTGAGTTTATCCTCGGGTTCTTTATAAAGGCGTAATATGCCCGGTAGATGAGTGCGTATGCGTCTAAAAGAAACAATTTCTCCATAATTGTGCTTATTTTACGCTCAAAATTACAAAAACTTTTCCATAAATGCGATAAAAGCACTAATTTTGTGGGAAATTTATCGTTTATGGATTTCCTGTCAGTCATAAAACAACCCATCAGCAACGAGTTGGAGACTTTCGTCGAGTTGTTCAATTCCACATTGGAGCATGAGTACGGACTGCTCAACGATGTGCTGGGCCATATACGCCAGCGCGGAGGCAAGCGGATGCGCCCGATGCTCATCCTGCTCATCGCCAAGAACTATGGCGGGGTGAACGACCTGGCCCTGAAGTCTGCCGTGGGCCTGGAACTGCTGCACACGGCGAGCCTCGTGCATGATGATGTGGTTGACGAGAGCGACGAGCGGCGCGGGCAGGCATCGGTGAACGCCACCTACAACAACAAGGTGGCGGTGCTCGTGGGCGACTTCATTCTCTCCTCGGCGCTGCTGTGCGTGTCAGGGACGGGCAACAGCCGCATAATAGGCAACCTCGCGCGGCTCGGCAAGACATTGTCGGCCGGGGAGGTGTTGCAGTTGTCGAACATTGAAAACAGGGAAATATCGGAAGACGTTTACTATCAGGTGATAAGGCAGAAGACGGCGGCTCTCTTCGAGTCGTGCTGCGAAATGGGAGCCTTGTCGGCGGGAGTTGGCGAAGGGGACGCCGCCGAGGTGCGCGAGTTTGGCCGCAACATAGGCCTCGCGTTCCAGATACGCGATGACATTTTCGACTATTACGACTCGCCGGAGATTGGCAAGCCAACGGGAAACGACATGGCGGAGGGGAAACTCACCCTGCCGGTCATCCACGCCCTCAACTCAACCGGCAGCGGGGAGATGCTCGCCTTGGCGCGGAAGGTGAAGGAACGCTGCGTGACACCCGGTGAAATCGCGCGTTTGGTGGCCTTCACAAAGGAAAACGGCGGGGTGGAGTATGCCTGCGGGAGGATGGAGCATTTTCACTCGCTGGCGCAGGGATTCATTTCGCGCAACGTGAAAGACGGCGACTTGAAGAGGGCGTTGAGCGCGTACATCGACTTCATCGTGCAGCGAAACAAGTAGCCGCAGGGTGATTTTTAATGCCGGCGACGGCGCCGTGTTGAAAAAAATGCCTATCTTTGTGCATCACTTTTGGAAGACATGACAGCGAAGATAAAAGTTATACTTGCAAAGACCATAACGGTCGCCGTGGCTTTATGCTGCGTGTCGGCATGTGGAATGATGTACATATATTTCCGTCCGGACACGCTGAAGATGTTCCATTTTTTCAGGTATATCGGTATTCTCGACATATTGGAGAGCATGAAGCAAGACCCCTCGATCGTTGCTTCGTGGGTGCTTTACAACCTTCCTGACGGCGTATGGCTGTTCGCATACGCCATTATAATCGGCTGTATATGGAATTTCAAGATAAGGGACTGCTGGATGTTCATCCTCGTAATGCCCACAATATCAATATCCCACGAGTTTATGCAGGGGCTCGGGATAATGCACGGCACCTACGACCAGAATGATGTATTTGCATACATCATCGCCGTCATTGCCGGCTTCACATATATCTACGCCGTTGACAGGATTGCTTTCGGCGAGGTGGGCAGGGTGGAGCGGCGGCGCACCAGCTCGCTGAAACTGCTGCTCACCATGATTTCCTTTGCCCTGTTCGTGCTGCTCGCCATAGGGAGCGATGACACGGTGGGGCGGATAAGCGCGAATACGGGTTGTGCGTTCGAGAAAGTGGGGGAGGGGAATGATGATTTCTGAGCAAACCCCTCCGCGCCTCTTAATCCCAAACCGTCAGAAGAACTTCACTTCCTTGCCGTCGATCTCGCTGAGCAGCAGGTTGGCGAGGCGGCTTGTACCGAGGCGGAACCACTTGTTGGTGAGCCATTTCTCCCCGAGAACTTCCTTCACGATGGTGTAGTAGGTCAGCGCGTCCATCACGGTGTTGAGGCCGCCGGCGGGCTTGAAACCTATCTGGATGCCCGTCTCGTCGTAGTACTCCTTGATGGCCTGGCACATGACGTATGCGGCCTCCGGCGTGGCGGAAATCTTCTCCTTGCCGGTTGATGTCTTGATGTAGTCTGCGCCCGAGTACATCGCCAGTATTGACGCTTTCTTGATGTTCGATGCTGTCACGATGTCGCCCGTCTCGAGGATAACCTTCAGGTCATGCCCTTTGCACGCCTCCTTCATCTCCTGTATGTCATCGCAGACACCCTCGTAGTCGCCCGAGAGGAACTTGCCGACCGACATGACCATGTCTATCTCCGTCGCGCCGTCCTCGATGGCAAGGGCCGTCTCTGCCACCTTGACCTCGATGCGGGCCTGCGAGGAGGGGAAACTGCCGCTCACGCACGCAATCTCAACGCCGTCGACCTCGAGTGTGTCTGCCACCGTCTTGGCAAAACAAGGATAAACGCATATCGTGGCGATGCGTGGCATGTCCTCGCGCTCCTCGTAGAACTTGTTCACTCTCTCGGTGAACGCCATCACGCTCTCTTCAGAGTCGGTCGTCTTCAGTGTTGTCAGTTCTATGCTGCCGAAGAGGAACCTCTTCACGTCTGTGTTGTCATTTTCCGGCACTTTCTCCGATATAATCTTCTTTACAGCCTCTTTCACCTTGGCATCGTCGATGTCGCAATTATACTTTGCCAATGCCTGCTCGTACTTGCTTTTCTGTTCCATAATCATTATAAGTTATTTGTTACCGTTTTTTAGTTTCGGGTTTTTCAGGTGCCGCGTGTTGTCGCGTGTGGTCTTCTTGACGAAACTCCTCCTCAACTCTTCTGTAAGGTCAACGCCGGTCTGGTTTGCAAGGCAGGTGAGCACCCACAGCACGTCGGCCATTTCCTCGCCGAGGTTTGGCTCTTCGCCTGCCTTGAAGCTCTGGTCGCCATACGTTCTTGCCATGACGCGCGCCAGCTCGCCCACCTCCTCGGTGAGGCATGCCATGTTGGTTAGTTCCGAGAAATAACGCACTCCATATTCTTTTATCCAATCATCAACCGCCTTCTGCATCTCCCTGATGCTGAGGTCGGTAGAATTCATATCCATGAAACCGGAAAAATCATCCATATATGTCACGCTTTCCTTGCCTTTGCATCCGCTTCCAGGCTGCCGCCGGGTGGGGTGGAGGCAAGACTTTCCACTACTCTTTGTTCTTTGTATCAATGCAGATTGTGACCGGCCCGTCGTTGACGAGCTCCACTTTCATGTCGGCGCCGAACTCGCCTGTGCCAATCGTCCTGCCTGTCTCTTCCTCTATGCGGCGGCAGAAAAACTCGTAGAGCGGCACCGAAATGTCGTGGCGGGCTGCCCTTAGCCATGAGGGGCGATTGCCCTTCCTGGTGCTTGCAAAGAGCGTGAACTGGCTCACAACGAGTATGTCGCCGCCCACCTGCCCGATGTTGAGGTTCATCACGCCGTTCTCATCGTCGAAGACGCGCAGCCCTACGACTTTCCTCACCAGCCACTCGGCATCGCTCTCAGTGTCGCTTTCCTCCACTCCTACGAGTATCAGGAAACCCTTGCCGATAGACGATTTCACTTTCCCCGAGATGCTGACACTGGCCCGGCTAACCCTCTGTATCACTATTCTCACGCTGCAAAGTTAATGTTTTTTATTTGATTGCGCAATAATAGGGGGCGTTTTGTGCAGTGTGTGCGTACCGTTAGTGCTGTACGCCATTTGGAACTCGCCGAATTTAATTTGCAAACTCGCCGTATTTGGTCTGCAAACTCGCCGAATTTACTTTGCAAACTCGCCGAATTTGCTTTGCGTTAATGTATGAAATGAATTGCCGCCGGGCACAGGTGGCGTGCCAGCCTTTGATGGGGTGGGGGCGTGATGTTGTTTTTACTCATTCTTGCTTGTGGAAATGTTCGTAAAGAATTTTGCCTTTCGACGAGCCGATTATTTTTGTAAGTGTTTGTAAATCAGCAGTTTTAATGCGCTTTATGCTCTTCAGATCCTTTATCAGCAGTTCCTTGGTCTTTGGTCCGATGCCGCGTATGTCGTCCAATTCCGAGTGCAGCGCGTGTTTGGATCGTTTCTCGCGGTGGAACGTTATGGCGTAGCGGTGCACCTCGTCCTGTATTCGCGTCAGCACGCGGAACAGTTCCGAGTCGGTCTTCATGCCGATTACGGCGGGCGGGAATCCGAACAGCAGTTCGTTGGTGCGGTGACGGTCGTTTTTGGCAAGGCCCGCGATGGCAATGCCGAGGCTCATCTCATCCTCGATGACCTGTCGCACAACCTCCATCTGACCCTTGCCGCCGTCAGTTATTATGAGGTCGGGCAGGGGTTGTTTTTCTTCCTGCAAACGGGCATACCGCCGCCTTACCACCTCTTTCATTGAGGCGTAGTCGTCTGGGCCTTCCACCGTCCGGATGTTATATTTCCGGTAGTCTTTCTTGCTGGGTTTCAGTCCCTTGAACACTACGCAGCCTGCCACGGCGTCGGCGCCGGATATGTTGGAGTTGTCGAAACACTCGATGTGGTATGGCATTTTCTTCATTCCGAGTGCTTTCTGTAGTTCCTTCATCAGGCGTGTCTGCTTCTGTTCGGGGTTCAGCTTCTCCGCTTGTTTAAGACGGTCGAAACGGTACTGCCGGCAGTTCATTTCCGACAGTTCCAGCAGGTGCTTTTTTTCTCCTCGCATGGGAACGGTGATTGTCACGTCTGGTATGTGTGTCTCTGGCTCGAAGGGCAGCACAATCTCCCGCGCGTCGCTGCCCACCTGTTCCCGTATCTGCATTATGCCGAGCGTGAGGATGTCGTCGGCGGTCTCGTCCAGCTTCTTCTTGAACTCGTATGTAAATGCCTGGTTTATAGCACCATTCGTTACATGCATGTAGTTTATGTATGCCCTCGTGTCGTCTTCGGTCAGTGAGAACACGTCTATGTTTGTGATTGTGTGGCTCACCACTTCGCTCTTCGAGGCGAATTTTTCCAGCAGGTTGTATTTCTCTTTCATCATCTCCGCCTCCTCGAATCGCAACTCCTCTGCCGCCTGCATCATCTTTTCGTACAGCAGTTTCTGCACTTCTCGCGTGTTCCCTTTCAGTATCTCGCGTGCCTGTTCTATGTTTTGCGTGTAGTCCTCGCGTGTCTGTTTCCCAATGCAGGGAGCCTCGCAGTTGCGTATGTGGTATTCGAGGCACGGCTTGTATTTGCCCGCCTTTATTCCTTCCTCGGTGATGGGGAAGCGGCAGGTGCGTGGGTGGTAAAGTTCCTTTATGATGCCGAGCAGGCCGTGCATTGTGCTGACGCTGGAGTATGGACCGAAATACTGTCCCCATTTCTTGTTTATGTTGCGGGTCGCGAACACCCTCGGGAACTGTTCTTTGGTCACGCAGATGCTTGGGTAGGTCTTGCCGTCCTTCAGAAGAATGTTGTATCTTGGCTGGTATTTCTTTATAAGCGAGTTCTCGAGAAGCAGTGCGTCTTCCTCGGTGTTCACCACAGTGTATGTGATGTCCCATATCTTGCTCACGAGAACTTTTGTCTTGAAGCGGTCAACCTCTTTGTGGAAGTATGACGAAACGCGGTTCTTGAGGTTCTTTGCCTTGCCCACATATATTATTTTCCCATTCCTGTCGTAGTACTGGTAGCTGCCGGGCTGGGATGGCATGGTTGCCACGATATTTCTAAGATGTGCCAGCCGTGTTCCGTTTTCTTCCTTCGTCATAAGGTATCGTGCGGTTGTTCCACGTGAAACAATGTTCCCGTATGTTGCTGATTGTCACCTCGTACAGAATTTCTGGCTTTCAATGCGGTCAATGCTGTTTCCCTTTTTATGTGTGTTTCGAGATTATACCTGGATGAGAGTGCTCACTTCTATGTCCTTGTCGAATATATTGCGTCCCTCAAAACCTTCATGCACGAGCTCTATTATGAAGTTGATGTATACCTTTTTGGGGTTGAATTTCTTCACCAGGTTGCATGTCGCCTTCATTGTTCCGCCTGTCGCGAGCAGGTCGTCGTGCAGCAGCACAACGTCGTCTGGCGAGATGGCGTCCTTGTGTATCTCGATGGTGTCTGTGCCGTATTCCTTTTCGTAACTCTCCTGAATGGTTTCCGTAGGCAATTTTCCGGGCTTCCTGCACAGTATTACGCCTGCGCCGAGACGCAGGGCGAGCGCCGACGCGAGTACGAACCCACGGCTCTCGATGCCCACCACTTTTGTTATGCCTTTGTCTTTGTAGATTTCATACTGCTCCTCCACCATCTCTTTAAGACATTCCGCACTCTTGAACAATGTCGTGACATCACGGAAATTCACGCCCTTTACAGGAAAATCAGGAACACATCTCAGATTGTCCATCAACAGTTTGTTGTTCATAATTGTTTTATATATTATTGACTTTTAGTCGTTTACACTTCTTTTGTTTCACGTGAAACACGGAAACACGCTTTGTTCCGCAGCCTCCATGCTTCCATTATTTGGAAATCTTGCTCGCCTCCCGTCACCTGCCCATTAGCACGAGCAGTACGTTTATGTCGCTTGGCGACACGCCGGGTATGCGTGATGCCTGCGCAAGGGTCTCGGGGTTGATGCGTGACAGCTTCTGCCTCGCCTCGATTGATATGTGCTTCATAGGCATATAGTCGAACTTCCCTCTGATTTTTATATTCTCAAGACGGTGCATCTTGTCTGCCTCCTCCCGCTCCCGCTCGATATATCCGGCATACTTCATTCTTACCTCTGCCGCCTGTGCTATCTCTTCCCTGCGGTTTTCTGGCGCGTTGAGAGCCTCTTTCAGTTGAGGGATCATTTCCGCCAGCTTGTATATGTCTATCTGTGGCCGCCCGAGAAGTTCTATTGCCTTGCACCCGGTGCGCAGCGGTGTCGTGCCGAATGCCGTCAGCATGCCCTCTGTTGCCTTGGGGCTCATCGATGTCTTGCGGCAAATCTCCATAATGTGCTCTATGTGCCGGCTCTTCTCCTTCCACCAGTCCATGCGCTCGCGGCTGGCAATCCCCAGTTCGTAGGCCCGTTCCGTCAGGCGTGCGTCGGCATCGTCCTGCCGGAGCAGTATGCGGTATTCTGCCCTTGATGTGAACATTCGGTACGGCTCGTCAACGCCTTTCGTAACCAGGTCGTCGATCAGCACGCCTATGTAAGACTCGTCGCGGTGCATGACAAATTGCTTCCCGCATGGTTTCATCGTACTGTCGCTTCCGGCGAGCAGCGCGGCGTTCACTCCTGCCACGAGCCCCTGTCCTGCCGCCTCCTCGTATCCTGTCGTCCCGTTCACTTGTCCTGCAAGGAACAGTCCGCTTATTATTTTCGATTCCAACGTATGGTAAAGTAGGGTGGGGTCGAAGAAATCGTATTCTATTGCATATCCGGGCCGATACACTTTCACGTCCCTGAGGGCGGGTATGCGCTTCAGTGCCTCTATCTGTGTGCTTATTGGCATACTTGAGGAGAAGCCGTTGAGGTACATCTCGTTGGTGTCTGTTCCCTCTGGTTCGAGGAAAAGCGGGTGGCTGTTCCTGCCGGGGAAGGTGACCAGTTTTGTTTCTATTGACGGGCAGTAGCGCGGTCCGATGCTGTTGATCTGGCCGTTGTACAGTGGCGATTTGTCCATGCTTTGGCGCAGCACCTCGTGTGCCTCTGCGTTTGTTGACAGGGTCCAGCACGGCAGTTGCGGCAGCTGACGTGCCTCTCCAAGGTAGGAAAACTTGTGTAAGTCGGTTTCCCCCGGTTGCATCTCTGTGTCCTCGAAATGCACCGAGCGGCGGTCAATCCTCACCGGTGTGCCAGTTTTCATCCTTGCCGATGCGATGCCGTGCCTCGTTATGCTCTCGGTGAGGTGCTTCACCGCCGGTTCTGCAATCCTGCCACCCTCCACCATCTTGTCGCCTATGTGCATCATGCCGTTTAGGAATGTCCCTGCTGTTATGACGACCGTCTTGGCGTGCAGTTCCACTCCCCATATTGTGCGTACTCCCAACACTTTCTTTATGTTGTGAGAAGCGTGTTGGCTGACGGTGTTGCCGTCCTTGCCGCTTGCAGCGTCACGCTCTTCCACGAGCAGTTCCTCCGCCTGGTCCTGCCAGATGTCAAGGTTCTCTGTCCTGTCCAGCGTCCTACGCCACTGCAAGATGAATTTCTCGCGGTCGCACTGCGCCCTTGGGCTCCACATCGCCGGTCCCTTGGAGCGGTTCAGCATACGGAACTGAATTGCCGTGGCGTCGGTTATCAGTCCCATCTGTCCTCCCAGCGCATCCACCTCCCGCACTATTTGTCCCTTTGCGATGCCACCCACTGCCGGGTTGCAACTCATCTGCGCGATTTTGTTCATGTCCATTGTCACGAGGCAAGTCTTTGCCCCGATCCTCGCGCTGGCACATGCCGCCTCGCAGCCGGCGTGGCCTCCGCCAATGACAATGACATCATATTTTAAAATCATGTGCGTTCAAACAATATCCAGTGCAAAATTACTAAAAGTTTCGTAAATAAGCATTTTATTCTCATTTTTTGAATAATTGCCGCGCAAGTGTTAACAAATGGTAAACGCGGGTCTGCGCTGCTGTTTCCAATTTGTCATAACATCCGTTTTCAGCGTGTGGCAATCCGGTCTTATACTTGTTTGCGGCGCGTATTGCGCAGTGCGTTGATGTAAAAGTGCGTGTTTTTCATTTTTTCTACTTTAAAAGTTTGAAATATCATTAATTTATGGTATATTTGCAGCCTAAAATGAGCGTTGCAATACTTAGAACGAGGTATTTTGCCATGCGGCACGCTGTAATATAGATGTGGGAAACTCTTGAATCTAAAATAATTCTTAATTTAAATAATTCAAAATCAATCATTTATGTGGTTAACAAATTCACCTATTGGAAGAAAGGTCGTGATGTCTGTCACAGGCGTCTGCCTTATCCTGTTCTTGACTTTCCACGGCGCAATGAATGTTGTTGCCCTCATCTCCGGTGAGGCTTACAACATGATTTGCGAGCTGTTGGGCGCCAACTGGTATGCCGTAGCCGCCACCTGTGGCCTGGCTGCACTGGCACTGATTCACATTTTCTATGCTTTCTGGCTCACGATGCAGAACCGCCGCGCCCGTGGCCCGGAGCGTTACCATGAGACTGCGCGCCGCAGCGAGGTCTCGTGGGCGTCGCAGAACATGCTCGTCCTGGGTATCATCGTAGTTCTCGGACTTATTCTGCACTTCTTCAACTTCTGGTACAACATGATGTTTGCCGAGCTTGCGGGCATTCAAGTGTCGCCAAGTCCCCACGATGGGTTCGGCTGGATACAGGAGACTTTCAGCAATCCGGTGTATGTCGTGCTGTATGTCATCTGGATTGTCGCTCTGTGGTTTCATCTCACTCACGGTTTCTGGAGCGCCATGCAGACGCTTGGCATCAACGGCAGGATATGGTTCAACCGCTGGAGGGTGATAGGTATTGTATACACCACCATCCTTATGGCGGCGTTCCTCATCGTCGTTCTCGCTTTCGCCTTCGGCATTGCCCCGAGCCTTTGCTGCGGAGCATGCATGTAGTAGGCAATGGCAATTACTGTGAACTATTGTAGATTGTAAATTTGAAAATCGCAGATTACGTTATGACAAAGACATTAAATTCAAAGATTCCAGAAGGCCCAATAGCCGAGAAATGGACTAATTATAAAGCACACCAGCGTTTGGTGAACCCCAAGAACAAACTGAAGCTCGACATCATCGTCGTGGGCACAGGCCTTGCCGGTGCCAGCGCGGCCGCCTCTCTTGGCGAGATGGGCTTCAACGTGCTTAATTTCTGCATACAGGACTCACCCCGCCGCGCACACTCCATCGCCGCGCAGGGTGGCATAAACGCCGCCAAGGACTATCAGAACGACGGTGACTCGATATACCGCCTGTTCTACGACACAGTGAAGGGTGGCGACTACCGCGCCCGCGAGGCCAACGTCTACCGTTTGGCAGAAGTCTCGAACAACATCATTGACCAGTGCGTGGCACAGGGAGTGCCGTTCGCGCGCGAGTACGGCGGAATGCTTGCCAACCGTTCTTTCGGCGGTGCGCAGGTCAGCCGCACGTTCTACGCCAAGGGACAGACCGGCCAGCAGCTGCTGCTCGGCGCCTATTCGTCGCTGATGTGCCAGGTCAACGCAAAGAAGGTGAAGCTGTACACACGCTACGAGATGGAAGACGTTGTGATTGTCAACGGCAGGGCACGCGGCATCATCGCCAAGAACCTCGTCACCGGAAAGCTGGAGCGTTTCTCCGCCAATGCCGTGGTGATAGCCACCGGAGGCTATGGCAACGCATATTTCCTTTCCACCAACGCCATGGGATGCAACTGCACGGCTGCCGTGCAGTGCTACCGCAAGGGAGCATTCTTGGCAAACCCGTCGTATGTGCAGATACACCCGACGTGCATCCCGGTGCATGGCGACAAGCAGTCGAAACTGACGCTGATGTCAGAGTCGCTGCGCAACGACGGCCGCATCTGGGTCCCGAAGAAATTGGAGGATGCCAAGGCACTGCAGGCAGGGACGAAGAAAGGCTCCGACATACCCGAGGAAGACCGTGACTATTACCTCGAGCGCCGCTACCCGGCATTCGGAAACCTCGTGCCTCGCGACGTTGCAAGCCGCGCCGCAAAGGAGCGTTGCGACAAGGGCTACGGCGTGAACAACACAGGCCTTGCCGTGTTCCTCGACTTCTCGGAGTCAATCGAGCGGCTCGGTTTGGACGTGGTGCTTCAGCGTTACGGCAACCTCTTCGACATGTATGAGGAGATAACCGACGTCAACCCCAGCGAGGTGGCAAACGAGATAAACGGCGTGAAGTACTACAACCCGATGATGATATTCCCCGCCATCCACTACACTATGGGCGGCATCTGGGTCGACTACGAACTGCAGACCACCATCGACGGCCTGTTCGCGATCGGCGAGTGCAACTTCTCTGACCACGGAGCCAACCGCCTCGGCGCATCCGCGCTCATGCAGGGACTTGCCGACGGCTATTTCGTGCTGCCTTACACAATCCAGAACTACCTCGCCGACCAGGAAGTCTGGCCGCGCGTATCCACCGACCTGCCCGAATTTGAGGAGGCAGAGAAGGGCGTCCAGAAGGAGATCGACCGTCTGATGGGCATCCAGGGCAAGCGCTCGGTCGACTCCATACACAAGGAGCTGGGTCACATCATGTGGGAGCACGTAGGCATGGGGCGCACAGCCGATGGCCTGAAGGAAGGCATAGAAATGATCAAGAAACTTAAGAAAGAGTTCGACACCAACCTCTTCGTGCCGGGCAGCAAGGAAGGCCTCAACGTGGAACTCGACAAGGCCATCCACCTGCGCGACTTCATCCTGATGGGGCAGCTCGTGGCATACGACGCACTGCAACGCAACGAGTCGTGCGGAGGCCACTTCCGCGAGGAATACCAGACGGAGGAAGGCGAGGCCAAGCGTGACGACGAGAATTTCTTCTATGTTGGTTGCTGGGAGTATAAGGGCGAAACCGCCGAGCCGGAACTTATTAAGGAACTGCTTGAGTATGAAGCAATAAAGGTACAAACACGTAATTACAAGAATTAATATCATGGCAAAAAATATTTCATTCACGTTACATTTCTGGCGTCAGAACGGTCCCAAGGATGAGGGTCACTTTGATTCCCACCAGATGAAGGACATTCCGGACGACACATCGTTCCTCGAAATGCTTGACATCCTCAACGAGGAACTTATACACGAACGCAAGGAACCATTCGTGTTCGACCACGACTGCCGCGAGGGCATCTGCGGCATGTGCTCGCTTTACATCAACGGGCATCCTCACGGCATCGCGACCGGAGCCACCACATGCCAGTTGTACATGCGCCGTTTCGAGGACGGTCAGGACATCTGGGTCGAGCCATGGCGCTCGGCGGCGTTCCCCGTGATAAAGGACTGCATGGTTGACCGCACCGCGTTCGACAAGATCATCGCTGCCGGGGGGTACAACACCGTCCGCACCGGACAGGCACAGGACGCCAACGCAATCCTCATCCCCAAGCAGGATGCCGACGAGGCGATGGACGCCGCCAGCTGCATCGGCTGCGGTTGCTGCGTCGCTGCCTGCAAGAACGGCTCGGCAATGCTCTTCGTCAGCTCCAAGGTGAGCCAGCTCGCGCTGCTCCCGCAGGGTCGCCCCGAGGCAGCAAAGCGCGCCAAGGCAATGGTGATGAAGATGGAGGAACTCGGTTTCGGCAACTGCACGAACACCCGCGCGTGCGAGGCAGAATGCCCGAAGAACGAGTCGATTTCGAACATAGCACGCCTGAACCGCGAGTTCATCTGCGCGAAGCTCAACGACTAAGCGTGCTTTTATGGATTGATGATTATATGCAGAAGGGTGGGTTGCCGTGCCGGCAATCCATCCTTTTTTATATTAAGCACCCGTGCTGCGGCATGTAGCGCCGTGATTTACTTTGCAGCAATGGAACACGTTAGACACATTCGCATGGCATCCGAAGACGACCTTCCGCGCATCATGGAACTGATTGAGTGCGGCAGGCGGAAGATGCGCGCGATGGGAAACACCGGGCAGTGGACCGGCGGCGAGCCGCGCGTGGAGGTTGTCATGGGCGACATCGAGGACGGGAACAGCTACCTTGTCACCGAGGACGGCATCGCTGTCGCCACCTTCGCCTTCGCGGAGGGACCGGACATCACATACGGCGAGATATACGATGGCAGATGGATTGACGACACCATGCCGTACCACGTCATCCACCGCATAGCCAGCGCGCCCGGCACGCGCGGCATACTGAAGCTCATACTCGACTGGGGCTCGCGGATAACCAACAACATACGCATAGACACCCACCGGCAGAACACCATCATGCGGAGCGCGCTTGTCAAGCACGGCTTCCGCTGTTGCGGCATAATCTATCTTCTCAACGGCGACGAGCGGCTCGCATACCAGCGGGTATGCCGTTGCGCGCCGGGCGACGCACATCTTTTCTGACAGTGCGCAATCGTGCCGCAAGAACATCGGCAACCGGCACGTTGAAAACAAACTCCACAGCCTTTCAGGCTGAAACGACTGGCGAATAATGCCACGACGCAAACCAATTTCGGCGTATTTATCGACCAAACACGCCGAATTTACTCAGCAAACACGCCGAATTTGGTGAGCAAACACGCCGAATTTGCTTTCTTGCTTATATCTTATCACAGGCAGGATGTAAATAAGATGGCAGCCAGCAGGCCATTGGTGGTGACAACTGTGAAGAAGGGAAGCGTGGACCGAGCCGTGGGCCAAACAATGCATTTACGTCAGGTTTACGAATGATCCAAGGCTACCTGGGTTAAAAAAGATTGTGAATTGAACGTGAATTTGCCGTTCGCAGAACGTGTGCGTGGTTTATTCCACGCTTTTTCGCGGGCTTGCGGGATTATACAATACAACTGGTGCGCCATGGTTCGTTTGCAGATATTATTCCAAAATTTCATTATTCCAACTTTATTTCATAACTTTGCAACCATAATGGACGAAACGTTTGACATCAGGCAGAGGGATGGCTCGTCTGCCGAGAAGGACTTCGAGAACGCGCTGCGGCCGCTGCATTT
This sequence comes from uncultured Prevotella sp., assembly GCA_900548585.1. Classification (GTDB taxonomy): domain Bacteria; phylum Bacteroidota; class Bacteroidia; order Bacteroidales; family Bacteroidaceae; genus Prevotella. The sequence continues at coordinate 52,909 of URLI01000005.1, forward strand.
CGCTGATTTCAGCGGACAGAAGGCCGTGGTTGACAACCTTGAGGTATTCGTCGAGGCTGCGAAATACCGTGGCGAACCGCTCGACCACACGCTGCTTCACGGCCCGCCGGGCCTTGGCAAGACCACGCTGTCGAACATCATCGCCAACGAGCTGGGCGTGGGCTTCAAGATAACCAGCGGCCCGGTGCTCGACCGTCCCGGCGACCTTGCCGGCATACTCACCTCGCTCGAGCCGCGCGACGTGCTGTTCATCGACGAGATACACCGCCTGTCGCCCGTCGTCGAGGAGTATCTCTACTCCGCGATGGAGGACTACCGCATTGACATCATGATCGACAAGGGGCCATCGGCGCGCTCGATACAGATTGACCTCAACCCGTTCACGCTCGTCGGTGCTACCACGCGCAGCGGAATGCTCACCGCGCCGATGCGCGCCCGCTTCGGCATCAACATGCACCTGGAGTACTATGAGCCGGAGACGCTGGTGAATATACTGCAGCGCAGCGCGTCTATACTCGGCATACCTATCAGCGGCGAGGCGGCTGTGGAGGTAGCGCGCCGCTCGAGAGGCACGCCGCGCATTGCCAACGCGCTGCTGCGGCGCGTGCGCGACTTCGCGCAGGTGAAGGGCACCGGGCGCATCGACACGCATATAACGCGCGTGGCGCTCACCGCGCTCAACATCGACAGCTATGGCCTCGACGAGATAGACAACAAGATATTGCTGACGATAATGGACAAGTTCCGTGGCGGTCCCGTGGGACTTTCCACCATCGCCACCGCCATCGGCGAGGACACCGGCACGATAGAGGAGGTGTATGAGCCGTTCCTGATAATGGAGGGCTTCATAAAGCGCACGCCGCGCGGACGCATGGCCACCGAGCTCGCCTACCGTCACTACGGCAGGAGCATGACCGGCAGCAACGCCGCGCAGCCCGACCTGTTCGGGTAGACGTGGCGCAGTGGCGGATGACAGATAATAAGAACGGTATTCAATCATAATGGGAAAGAGAGATTTTGTAATTCTGGCGATGCTCGTGGCGTGCATCGCGGCAAAGGCACAGCTGAGGATAAACTTTGGCGGAGACAGCCCCTCGGGAAAGGTGAACTTGTCTATGGCCGCCATATCAAACCTGTATGTGGACAGCGTTGACGAGAAAGTACTCGCCGAGGACGCGATACGCGGTATGCTGCGTGGGCTGGACCCGCACAGCGAATACTCCACGGCGGAGGAGGTGAAGGCCATGAACGAGCCTCTGCAAGGCAATTTCGAGGGCATCGGCGTGCAGTTCAACATCGTCGATGACACGCTGATCGTGATCCAGCCGGTGGCCAACGGCCCGTCGGAGAAGGTCGGGATCGTGGCGGGCGACAGGATAGTGACCGTCAACGACACCGCCATCGCAGGCGTCAAGATGTCGCGCACCGACATAATGAAACGGCTGCGCGGCCCCAAGGGGACGGTGGTGCGCCTCGGCATCGTGCGCCGCGGGACCGCCGGGCTGCTGCCGTTCAGCGTCAGGCGCGCCAAGATACCGCTCCACACCGTCAGCGCCGCATACATGATACGCCCCGGGGTGGGTTACATCCGCATCGAGAGTTTCGGCGCGACGACATACCGCGAGTTCATGGAAAAGGCGCAGGAACTGAGGCGGCAGGGCATGCGCGACCTCATCCTCGACCTTCAGGACAACGGCGGCGGCTATCTCCAGGCGGCGGTTGACGTCGCTGCGGAGTTCCTTGCCGCCGGCGACCTCATCGTATATACCGAGGGAAGGGCGGTGCGCCGCATGGAGTACAAGTCGCACGGCGGCGGCATAATGACATCCGGGAAGGTGGTGGTGCTTGCCAACGAGCTCACCGCATCGGCGGCCGAGATAGTGTCGGGGGCGTTGCAGGATCAGGACCGTGGCACCATCGTCGGGCGCAGGACGTTCGCCAAGGGGCTCGTGCAGAGGCCGGTTGAGTTCAAGGACGGCTCGATGATGCGCCTCACCGTGGCCCACTACTACACGCCGTCGGGACGCTGCATACAGAAGCCTTACCGCAAGGGAGACCGCGAGGAATACGCGCTGGACTTCGAGAAAAGGCTCAGGCATGGCGAGCTGACCAACCGCGACAGCATCCATTTCAGCGACTCGCTGCGCTGCTACACCCTGCGCAAGCACCGCACCGTGTATGGCGGCGGCGGCATAATGCCCGATGTCTTCGTGCCGCTCGACACGCTGCAGTACACCGCGTTCCACCGTAAGATGGCGGCAAAGAACATCATCATAAACGCTTCGCTTAAGTATATCGACGGCAACCGCAAGGCACTGAAGCGCAAGTATGCGGATTTCGCGGACTTTGACCGCTCCTACGAGATACCGCAGTCGTTGCTTGACGGTATCGTTGCCGAGGCCGCCAAGCAGGGAGTGAGGCCCAGGGACGACGACGAGCTCGCCCGCACAGTCAGCGCGCTGCGCTTCCAGCTGAAGGCTCTCGTGGCTCGCGACCTGTGGGACATGAATGAGTATTTCCGCGTTTTCAACGAGCATAGCGACATAGTGAGGGAAGGGCTGAAGGAGATTTCCTGAAGAGAAACATTTAAAAGAGGAGATGAAATGATAACATACAACACCGATGGCGTGAAGTTCCCGGACATAAGGAAACGCCCTACGACGGCGTGGATAAGGGCCGTGGCTGCCGCTTATGGCAAGAAGGTGGGCGAGATAGGGTATATGTTCGTGAGCGATGACCGCATCCTTGAGGTGAACCGCGAGTACCTCGGCCACGACTACTACACCGACATCATCACCTTCGACTACTGCGAGGGCGACACGCTGAGCGGCGACCTCGTGATAAGCCTCGACACGGTGCGCAGCAACGCTGCCCTCTTCGGCAAGGAATACGACGAGGAGCTGCACCGCGTCATCATCCACGGCATCCTGCATCTGTGCGGCATCAACGACAAGGGGCCTGGCGAGCGCGAGATAATGGAGCAGGCGGAGGACAAGGCTCTCGCCATGCTCGGTTCCCCTGGCATGCGTTGATGCTGGCGCGCGCTGCCTTCATGGGTGGGGCTGTTCCAGTCCGGCGAGCCGTCTGCGGCACGATTCCAGTATGGCGGTGAGTTCCTCCACCGTCTCCGCACGCAGCATAGCGATGCGTGTCTGGCGGAAGTCAGGAATACCCTTGAATATCGGCGAGGCCGCGAGATGCCGCCGCGTGTGCAGTATCGCGCGCAGTTCGTTGCGCGGGTCATCGCCCCTTTCGTCCCTCACATGCCCGATGTTTATGTGCAGCTGCTCGATCAGTATGTCAATCTTCTCGTCGGTTGACAGTCCGGCGGGGCAGGGCAGGCCAGTCCTTTGCGCGTCAAGCCAGTCGTTTATCTCCTTGAATACCCACGGCCGCCCGAACGTCGCGCGTCCTATCATCACCGCGTCCACGCCGTAACGTTCGAAAGCCGACTGCGCATCCTCCGGCGATGTTATGTCGCCGTTGCCGATTACCGGTATCGTGATGCGCGGGTTGTTCTTCACCTCTCCAATGAGGGTCCAGTCGGCGCGGCCAGTGTACATCTGCGCCCTCGTCCGCCCGTGTATCGTCAGTGCCTGAATGCCGCAGTCCTGCAGTTGTTCGGCAAGCGTGGTTATGGTCAGGTGCTCGCTGTCCCATCCTAACCTCGTCTTCACCGTGACCGGTGTCTTCACCGCCCTAACCACCTCCCGTGTTATGTCGAGCAGCAGCGGAATGTTCCTCAGCATCCCCGCGCCGGCGCCTTTCCCTGCCACCTTCTTCACCGGGCATCCGAAGTTGATGTCTATCACGTCGGGGCGCGCCACATCCTCCACGATCCTTGCCGCCTCCACCATCTGCGGCACGTCGCGCCCGTAAATCTGTATTCCCACGGGCCGCTCGCCGTCATCGATGGCCATCTTGCCCACCGTGCTCTTCACCGACCGCACCAATGCCTCCGCAGACACGAACTCGGAATACACCATCGCCGCCCCGAACCGCTTGCACAGCCGCCGGAAGCCGATGTCCGTCACGTCCTCCATCGGAGCGAGGAACAGCGGCTGTTCCGGGAATGTTATGTTGCCTATCTTCACTGTTTCTGTTATCAAAAAAATCTGTTTCTGTTCTCAACCCATCAGGTGATACTGCCCCCCTGCCATCGGTCTCACGATGCCCTTCAGTTCCATGTCGAAGAGCAGTGCCGTTATCTTGGCTATGGGCAGGTTCGTCTTCACCGAAATCATGTTGATCTGCATGTCGTTCTGTTTTTGCAGCGCGTCTGCCACGATGGTTTCCTCCGGCGACATCTGCGGGAACAGCTGCCGCTCGATGCCCTTCTGGCGCGCCTTGCCCAGACGTGCGTCGTCGTCCCATCCCATCGCCTCAGCGAAGTCCTGCGCCGACGATATGAGTGCCGCTCCGTTGCTGCGTATCAGGTTGTTGCAGCCCTCGCTGTATGTGTCGCCAGCCCTCCCGGGGAAGGCGAACACGTCGCGGTTGTAGTCCCGTGCCAGCCGTGCCGTTATCAGTCCCCCTCCGCGTGCGGCGCTCTCCACGAGTATGCACGCGTCGCTCATACCTGCCACTATTCGGTTGCGCCGCACGAAGTTCACCTTGTCGGCGTTGGTCTGCGTGAAATATTCCGTCAGCAGCCCGCCCTGCGATGTCATCTGCACCGCCGTCTCGCGGTGTCTCGGCGGATACAGTTGGTCAAGTCCGTGCGCCAGCACCCCCACCGTGTCATACCCGTTCTGCAGTGCGCAGCGGTGCGCGTTGATGTCGATGCCGTATGCCAGTCCGCTCACGATCAGCACATTGGGGCAAATCACCTTCAGTTCCCTTACGAAGCGGCTCACCATGTCCCTGCCGTATGCCGTGCAGTGCCTTGTGCCGACGATGCAAATCACCCGCTGCGGGTTGAGGTCGGCGTTGCCCCGGTGGAAAAGCAGCAGCGGAGCGTCGTCGCACTCGCGCAGCCGGGCAGGGTAGCGCGGGTCGTTCATCGTCAGCGGCTCGATGCGGTGCTGCCGGCAGAACTCCATCTCCGCCTCTGCCCGTTTCATCGCCTCGTCTATCTTCCGCAGCCCTGCCGTCAGCCTCTCCGGCGCATCGGGGAACATCTCCCTGATGTTGTTCCGGTTTTCCACTATCGCCCGCGCGCTTCCCGCCTCCCGGTACATGAGGGTTAGCCCGGACAGGCTGAAATAGTTGATGCGCGTCAGTGCGAGCGTTGCAGTTATTTCTTTATCGTCCATCGGTACGTCATTTACTGTCCTCCATGTAATAGTCCCTGAACGCGGCGTCATATTCCGCCGACCGTCCGAGCTTTCCGTTGACGAGGCACACCAGTTCCACCTTTGCGCGCAGGCTCAGTTTGTTGTCGCAGGCCCGGATGATGTCCTGGTGGAACACATACCTCACCCCCTCTTTCTCTATCCTCAGCCGCGACACGAACTCGTCGTCGCACCGCAGCGGCGCCTTGTATTGCAGCGTCATGCGGGCCACCACGGCATCAACGCCCTTGCGGTGCATCTCGGCAAAGCTCAGTCCGCAGTGCTTCAGGAACAGGTGTCTCGTGTGTTCCAGGTAGTGCAGGTATTCCGCGTTGTTCACTATGCCCTCTATGTCGCACTCATAGTCGCGCACTTCCATGCGTGTCTCAAACCATCCCGCCCTTGCGGCAGGCTTCGCGTGCTTGTCGCCCGTGCCGTTCTTTTCGGTGCCGTTTGCCATGTATTTTTTGTTTTTCATAAGGTCTGTTGCCGGGCGTCACGCCCTTGTCCCTTTCAGATATTCATATCCAATCCTGCACCGCAGGCAGTCTTTGCGGTCGCAGTACTCCTTTTTCAGTTGTATCAGCGCCTGGCTGTCGCCGGCGTGTGCCACCTCGATGCCACACTCGCGCCACATCCGCGTAATATTGTTGTCCTCGGCCTTCATCTCCTCGAGCATGTCCATGGCCCTCGTGCAGAGCGATTCGTCCTGCATGTAGCGCCCGTATGCGAACATCACCGGTATTGCTGTGTTTATTATCAGGAGGTTTGCCGATGCCGCCGACAGTGTCTTTGCCGTCTTCCGGCTCGCGCATCCGAACGTGTAGTGGTTCTGCCAGTAAGGCGTAACGTGCGTTTTGAACAGTTCCGCTGCCTCTTCCGCCGTGCGGCAGTCGAGCAGCCGGCTCATTTCCGTGCGGTGCTCATAGTAGAGCGTAGCCATCTGCGACAGCCGTATGTATGGGAAGTTCTGCGGCCGCAGCCGCAGGAAACGCCATGCTCCGGCATCCATCGGCTGCAGCGAGAACTTGTGCGACAGGTATTGATACTCGTTTCTCAGTCTCGCGAGATACTCGTCGTGTGCCGCCTCGCTGCGGTTGCTCGCCGGCAATGCGTCTTCGTCGAGCAGCCCTGCCTGCCCGATGAACATTGCCTCTGTTTGGAAGATGTCGTCGCGGTGGTGCGCCGCCTTCGTCAGCGGTATGTGCCTTGCCCATGTCTCGAAGGCGTCGCCGTTCACGCCGAAGCCGAAGTTGCGCGCCAGTGTGGCGAAATATGCCGCCTCCCACGAGCCTCCCGCCCTGTCGAGGCGCGCGTTTATCGCCCGTGTCTTCTGTTCCAGCCGCTCGGTCTGCAGCACGCTCATCCATCCGTGCAGCATCAGTCTCGGCAGCCTTGGCACAATCCTGTGGCATGGCGGGTATCTGTCTGCCGAAAGCAGTTCCCCGTAATTCTCGCTGACATGCCGTGGCACGCTCATCCTCACCTGCGGAACGTTGTGTCCCGAGGCGGTCGTCACTTCCGTGTCGGCATTCTCCACGACGTGCAGCACGACGTTGTCGTATGCCGTGTCGCTGTCGTGTCCGTGCCTGTGCCAGTCTGACGCGCGGCTGTGAATTTCAATGTTGCCCACCCACAGCACCCCGTCCACCTTCACCTTGGCGTTGAAGAAGTCCGGGCCTGCGTCGTGGTTGTGCAGTCCTGTGTCAATCACCTCAACAGGCAGCCCGCCGGTCGTCACCAGCCCGGCAGGCGGGAACAGCCTGTGCTTCCAGCAATAGTGCAGCAGCATCTCCATGATTTGTTACCTTGCTTAACGAGATACAAAGTTACGAAAAAACGCCGTAACGCTGACATTATTCCGCGACAAATATGCTTTTCCGGGCATAATGGCGCCGTTTTTGCGCCGCATTCCACGTCTTTGGCACAAAACCTTTGGCAGTTAGCAGGGTATTTCGTAACTTTGCAACCTATACTATCATGTAAATACAGAAAATATATGTCGGAAATAAAGATAAGGAAAGTGTCTTCGAGGAAAGACCTCAGGACATTCATTGATTTCCATCACGACCTGTACGAGGGCAATGCCTACGACGCGCCGACCCTGTACGTCGACGACATGAACACCCTCCGCAAGGACAAGAATGCAGCCTTCGAGTTCTGCCGGGCGGAGTATTACATTGCCTGCAAGGACGGCAAGGTCGCCGGAAGGGTGGCGGCGATAATAAACGACAGGGCCAACGAGAAGTGGGGGACTAAGAGCGTGAGGTTCGGGTGGATCGACTTCATCGACGACATAGAGGTGTCAGCCGCGCTGCTCGGGGCCGTCGAGGACTACGGCAGGGCAAACGGGATGGAGCAGGTGATCGGCCCACTGGGGTTCACCGACATGGACCCCGAGGGTATGCTCACATGGGGCTTCGACCAGCTCGGCACCATGGCGACGATATACAACTATCCGTACTATCCCGAGCACATGGAGCGGCTCGGCGGATGGGAGAAGGACAACGACTACGTCGAGTTCAAGATTCCGATACCGAAGGTCATCCCGGAGAAATACACCAAGGTGGCGAGGATGGTGGAGGCGCGCTACAACCTGCACGTCAGGAAGTTCACCAAGAGCGATGTGTATAAAGGTGGGTACGGTGTTAAGATGTTCCACCTGATAAACGAGGCCTTCAAGGACCTTTACGGCTACAGTGAGATGAGCGACAGGCAGATAAGGCAGTACATCGACATGTGGATGCCGCTTGTCGACTTCAACCTCGTCACCGGCATAGAGGACTGGAACACGCCAGAGCGCGACCTTGTGGGCATCGGCATCACGATACCGTCACTGGCAAGGGCGTTGCAGAAGTGCCGCCGTGGACGGTTGCTGCCGTTCGGGTGGTGGCACGTCGTGCGGGCACTGAAATTCCGCAAGACAAAGATTGTTGACCTGCTGCTAATCGGCATAAAGCCGGAATACCGCAACAAGGGGGCAAACGCGCTGATGTTCGCCGACCTCATCCCGTGGTACCAGAAATATGGCCTGGAATGGGGGGAGAGCCAGGTGGAGATGGAAACAAACGCCAAGGTGCAGGGCCAGTGGCAGTACCTCGAGCACATCCACCACAAGAGCCGCAGGTGCTACAGGAAGGCACTGTGACGCGGCACGCCCGCAAGGGGTAACATGAAAGGAACTGTTATGGAAGAGAAAAATATCGCAGGCGGCAAGCAGCCGGCAGACAACGGCGGCACGGTGAAGTATGACGAGGGGAACATCAGGCATCTCTCCGACATGGAGCACGTGCGCACCCGCCCCGGAATGTACATCGGAAGGCTCGGCGACGGCTCGATGCCGGAGGACGGCATATATGTGCTTCTCAAGGAGGTCATAGACAACTCCATTGACGAGTTCAAGATGAACGCCGGCAAGAGAATCGAGGTGGATGTCGAGGAGGGGCTGCGCGTCACCGTGCGCGACTACGGGCGAGGCATACCGCAGGGAAAGCTCGTCGAGGCGGTGAGCGTGCTGAACACCGGCGGTAAGTATGACTCTAAGGCGTTCAAGAAGAGCGTCGGCCTTAACGGCGTGGGCGTGAAGGCCGTCAACGCGCTCAGCGCGCGCTTCGTGGCAAGCAGCTTCCGCGACGGCAAGGTGCGCTCGGTGTCGTTCGAAAGGGGCAGGCTGAAGGACGACAGGACGGAGAAGTCAAGCGACGAGAACGGAACGTACATCTTCTTCGAGCCAGACCCGGAGCTGTTCCGCAACTACCGCTTCCATGACGACACCGTGGAGACGATGCTGAGGAACTACACTTACCTCAACACCGGGCTGACGATAATGCACAACGGGCGCAGAATCCAGAGCCGCAACGGGCTGAAGGACCTGCTCACCGACAACATGACGAACGACGGGCTGTACCCAATCGTACACCTGAAGGGCGAGGACATAGAGATTGCCTTCACGCACGCTAACCAGTACGGCGAGGAGTACCACTCGTTCGTCAACGGGCAGCACACCACGCAGGGGGGCACCCACCAGAGCGCGTTCAAGGAGCATATAGCACGCACGATAAAGGATTTCTCGGGGAAAAACTTCGAGTATGGCGACATACGCAACGGCATGGTGGCGGCAATAGCCATCAATGTGGAGGAGCCGATGTTCGAGAGCCAGACGAAGATAAAGCTCGGGTCGCTGACCATGAGCCCCGGAGGGGTGAGCGTCAACAAGTACGTCGGAGACTTCGTTAAGAACGAGGTGGACAACTTCCTGCACAAGAACCCCGACATCGCCGAGATGATGCTGCAGAAGATTGCCGACAGCGAGAAGGAGCGCAAGGCAATGGCGGGAGTGACGAAACTCGCACGCGAGAGAGCAAAGAAGGCAAGCCTGCACAACCGCAAGCTGCGCGACTGCCGGATACACTACAGCGACGCGAAGAACGACCGCAAGGAGGACTCGTGCATCTTCATCACAGAGGGCGACTCCGCCAGCGGGAGCATCACGAAAAGCCGCGACGTGAACACGCAGGCGGTGTTCTCGCTGAGGGGAAAGCCGCTAAACTCCTTCGGGCTCACAAAGAAGGTGGTGTATGAGAACGAGGAGTTCAACCTCCTGCAGGCGGCCCTCGACATCGAGGACGGACTGGACACGCTGCGCTACAACAAGGTGATCGTGGCGACCGACGCCGATGTGGATGGGATGCACATCAGGCTGCTCATAATAACGTTCTTCCTGCAGTTCTTCCCAGAACTGATAAAGAAGGGGCATGTGTATGTGCTGCAGACACCGCTGTTCCGCGTGAGGGCGAAGCGCAGCAAGATAAGGAAGAAGAGCGCGATAGAGGAGGCCGACGCCAAAAGCGCGGGAAAGAAGAACGACTACATAACGCGCTACTGCTACAGCGACGAGGAGAGGCAGCAGGCCATCGGCGACCTCGGCCCAGACCCGGAGATAACACGCTTCAAGGGCCTCGGCGAAATATCACCGGACGAGTTCGCAGGCTTCATAGGCCAGGACATGCGCCTCGAGCAGGTGACAATGCACAAGACCGACCAGGTGCAGCGGCTGCTCGAATACTACATGGGCAAGAACACCATGGAACGACAGAACTTCATAATAGACAACCTCGTGATAGAGGAGGACAAACCGGAGGAGGACACTTATGAGTAGGAAAGGCATTTTCGTCGGCAGCTTCGACCCGTTCACAATCGGTCACGCCGACATCGTGAGCCGCGCGCTGCCGCTGTTCGACACCATCGTGATAGGAGTGGGGATGAACGAGAGCAAACTGTACATGCAGTCGGCGAAGGAGCGGTGCCGCAGGATAAAGGAGGCTTACAAGGACGAGCCGCGCATCGAGGTGCAGACATACGGCGACCTGACGGTTGACTTCGCGCACCGCGTCGGGGCCAACTTCATTATAAAGGGCGTGCGCTCAATTAAGGACTTCGAGTACGAGCGCGAGCAGGCCGTGATAAACCGCCGAATCGGCGACGTGGACACCCTGCTGCTCTATGCCGACCCGCGCTACGACAGCATCTCGTCGAGCATGATACGCGAGCTGCTGCACTTCGGCAAGGAAGTGGACGAGTTCCTGCCATGACCCCTGATGGCAGCCACCGGAAAGCGTTCCGTGCCTCACGGTGAGGCAAACCCGGCGTATTCACCGAGCAAACACGCCGAGTTTGGCCATCAAACACGCCGAATTTGGCCATCAAACACGCCGGGTTTGAATTGCTGAAGGACACAGGCGGGAATGTGATGCGGCAAAAAATGGATGCTTGATAACCACGATACGGGGTTCTGGAATTTCACCTGATGATGCTGTATTGCCAATTGTCTCGATCCGACTATGGTTTCCCAAGGGTTAAAAAAATATATTTTAGCATTTAAGTAGCAACAAATCATTATCTTTGCAAGCATAAAAGGATTTGCAATGTTGATAAACAAAGAATAATAACATTTAAAAAGAACAATGAAATGAGACATCAAAAAACAATTGAAGCATTACAGCTATTTACAACAGGATTGACCAATGGAGCTTTCGCTCACTTTGTGCAAGGTAAACATTTTGAATCGATGGGGTTTACAAAACTCGGCTAGAAGTATAAAGAACACTACACTGAAGAAATGGGTTGGGTAGAGAAGTTTATAGAGCGTATCAACGACCTCGGAGGCGAAGTGAAAATCGAAGACCAAAAGGGACGAGAAATTGTAAAAGACCCTGTCGAATACGTTAAAGCAGATCTCAAAATCCAGGAGCAAGGGGTGGAGTTTTTGTACAACTGCATGGCAGAGCTAAAAGACGATCCCACAACTTACGAAATCCTAAAAGCCTATCTCGCTGACGAAGAGGAAGACCTCTATTGGGGTCAAGAGCAGATAGAAATGATAGAGATGATTGGCCGCCAAAACTGGCTAGTTAAACAAATGTAATTTTTAACTTCAAAATAATACTTGTATGATCTGGAAAATCATCGTGGCAATAGTCGCTGTCTTGATTATTGCTTTTATCGTGTTTGAAATCGTGTCTCGGATCTTTGCGAAGAAAAACCTGAAAGCCTTTTTGGCTTCTCATCCTCAAACACCGCTCACCGAGGAAAAGAAAAGGTTACTGGTATTTGGAGCCATCTTGTCTTGTTATCGCAATGAGGACATCCTTAGTATTATCACCGATGATAATATGAATGTATACAAGACCGGGCTTCAAAAACAATGGAGCATTAATGGTCGGGAAGATGCTCTAGAGACGCTAAACGCTCTGCTTAATTTAGAGCGGAGTACGGAATTGGACGAAGTCCTTGCTCAAAGAGGTTCTTCCGAGGAACTTATTGAGCTGCAGACTTTGATAGCAGACGGGCTAAAAACGGATTTGGCTCAAGTCCGGACCACAACCTCCACGTATGCTTGGGACGTATGCCGACTGGTGAGCTTGGCAAAATGGTGTTATTGGTTGCAATACATCAGTGAAGCGGAAATGTGGAAGTACCTCAATGAAGGAGCGGTGAAAGCATCGTCATTAGGCAAAGACTGGAACGACTATACGGTCTCGTTCTTAATGGGCCGAGCCATTTACGGATTTGGTACAGAGGATATCATAGACGATTGTAAGGCTCTATATCATAGAGAGTCTGACACGGATGTGTATTCCAAATACAGTTTTAAATAACTTTTCAAAGCTGACCGAGACCTCTGTGCAAAGGTCTCCCAATGATGGTATAGTCAATGGTCCTTTACAAAAAGGATCATTGACTATATTATTATCTATGTCTATCTTTCTTGTGAGAAAGAGGAAGTCTTTGACAGCTGTTTTTTTGTCAATCTGTCCATATCCTTTGCAATCTTCTGGTCGGTGACTTGGGCATAGATTTGCGTGCTGGCAATAGACGAATGCCCCATCATCTTAGCGATGCTCTCGATAGGCACACCAGCCTCTAGCGTTAGCGTGCCGAACGTATGTCTTGCACAGTGCC
>URLI01000006.1 GCA_900548585.1 uncultured Prevotella sp.
TACAGAAAGAGGGTGCGCCATAAATGACCATAGTCAATTATGACACACCCTCTTTCTTTATTTCTTGTGGACCTCCCACTTATTTATTGACATTTCACTTACAAATTCTTCTCACAGTTTATTTCCATCCTTCGGGAACACAACTGTCGGTGTGTAGGTCTTTGCCTCCTCAAAATCCATAGTGCAATACGCAATAATGATAACCGTGTCGCCCACAGCACACTTCCTTGCCGCAGCACCATTGAGGCATATACATCCGGAGCCACGTTCGCCCTTTATGATGTATGTCTCAAGCCGCTCACCATTATTGTTGTTTACAATCTGAACTTTCTCGCCAGAGATAAGCCCTGCAGCATCCATCAAATCCTCATCAATGGTAATGCTGCCCATATAGTTGAGGTTTGCCTCCGTGATTTTAACGCAATGCAACTTGCTCTTTAAAACCTCTATCAACATATAAATATCTATATTGATTAAAAATTATCTGTATCTGATATGGTCTATCAAACGTATCGGGGTCTTCCCGCAATATACGGTGATGCAGCCAACTACATGCTGACAGTCATCCCACGACTTAATCTCCTGTAGTGTTTCGCCATCAACTATTGAGAAGTATTCCACACGCAAGCCTTCATTTGAATTTAAGTCACTGACAACCTTCTCCACCGTTTCCTCAACAGTATGTTTCTTGGCATATTCAAGGCTCGAATTCAATGCCTCATAAATCTTCGGCGCCAGCGCGCGTTCGTCCTGTGATAGGAGGTTGTTGCGGGAACTCATTGCCAATCCGTCCTTTTCCCTGATTATCGGGCAATCTACTATCTCCACGCCGAGACCCAAATATTTTACCAAGGCTTTTACGACAGCAATCTGCTGCCAGTCTTTTTCGCCAAAATAAGCCTTGTCAGGACGGACAATATAGAACAAACGGCTAACCACCTGACACACTCCGTTGAAATGTCCGGGGCGGTGCGCCCCTTCCATCACCGTGGTTACGGGAGGAAATTCAAAATGACGGTTGTCCGGCTCCGGATACATGTCGCCAACCGTGGGAGCAAAGACATAGTCGGCCCCGATACTTTCAAGAAGACGGCAATCGGCATCAAGCGAACGGGGATAGCGTTTCAAATCGGCAGGATTGTCAAACTGTGTTGGGTTCAGGAACACGCTGACAACCGTAATATCATTTTCTTTTACACTGCGTTCCACGAGAGAGGCATGTCCAGCATGTAGTGCTCCCATGGTAGGGACTAACCCAACCATCTTTCCTTCTTTGCGAACCGAGAACAATTCGTTCTGCAATTCGGCATTTTTCTGAAATACCTTCATCTAAATCAATTAGTGTTTAATGTGAGTGCAAAGTAACTACTTTTTTATGAATTAAACAAAGATTACTTTTAAAAAATGCCAATATATACACGCATTTGACTAAATTAAACAAAAAGTGATAAGAAATACGATTATATTTTGTACCTTTGCATATACTTAATAAAACAGTATAAGCATGGAAGCAAAAAAAGTATTATTCATAAATCAGGAAATAACCCCATACGTTCCGGAAAGTGAACTGGCATCATACGGAAGAAACGTTCCGCAGATGGTGCAGGAAAAAGGATACGAGATAAGAACCTTCATGCCGAAATGGGGTACGATCAACGAGCGGCGTGGACAGTTGCACGAGGTTATACGCCTGTCGAGAATGATGCTTATAATTGACGAAACGGATCATCCGCTTATCATAAAAGTTGCGTCCATACCGCAAACACGGATACAGGTGTATTTCATCGACAACGACGACTACTTCAGCAAGCGTCAGATGGACACAGACGAGGCGGGGAAAGAATATCAGGACAACGGCGAACGTGCCATATTCTTCGCGCGAGGTGTCCTCGAGACCGTAAAGAAACTGCGTTGGGCGCCAGACATAATACACTGTCAGGGATGGATGAGCAGCATAGTCCCACTTTACATCAAAACGGCATACCACGATGAGCCATCATTCGCGAACACCAAAATAATAACTTCGCTGTTCAACAAGGAAATGAACAGTACCCTCGGCGAAAACTTCAAGAAATGCCTGGAATACAAAGAGGCCACAGCGGAAATACTTGGAAAGTACAGTGACAAGTTTGACGCAATTGAACTAAGCAAGCTCGCAATAGACTTCAGCGATGGCATTATAACAGCAGGAAACGAAGTCAACAAGGAATTAATAAAGTATGCTTCGGAGAAGAATTTGCCGATTATGCCGTATCAGGATGAGCTGGACGGAGATGACTACAGCAAATTCTATGATGTCGTTTACGATAAAAAATAAACAAGCAAGAATTTACCTCGATGACAAGAAAACTCTTTTTCGTTATGGCTATGTGTGCCCTCGTGTTTGCTTCGTGTGATGACACAACCGACACGGTCGGCACGTCACTGACAGATGCCAAAGACCACCTGAAGATACTGACAGACACATTCTTGGTGTCATCTCGGTCAATCGCTGCAGACTCGGTATTGTCAAGAAACAGCACTGGTTATCTTGGCAGGATAAAGGATCCGGAAACCGGGGCTGTTATAACAGGGAATTTCATGGCACAGTTCCATCTGCAAGAAGACTATAAATTGCCAGACGAGAACGAGATTGTCACAAAAGACGTAGACGGGGCATACGCGGACTCCTGCGAAATGCGTTTGTATTTCAGGGATTTTTACGGTGATTCGCTCGCAACGATGAAGTTTACTGCATACGAGATGACAAAACCTATGGAAGAGGGAACGACATACTATTCCAACTATGACCCTGAAAAGAATGGCTATGTCGATGCTTCACATTTCAAGGTGAGCAAGGTTTATACACTTTCCGACATGAACTTCAGCTATGAGGACAGGACGTCAAGTTCTTTTGTCCCACACATCTCCGTACCGCTCAATCAGGAATACACCGACAGGGACGGAAAGAAATACAAGAATTACGGGACATACATAATGAGGAAATATAAGGAAAATCCTGAATATTTCAAAAACTCATTCAATTTCATACACAACGTTTGCCCGGGATTCTATTTCAAGATGACAAACGGCATAGGGGCCATGGCCAACATTTTCATGGTGCAACTCAACGTCTTTTTCAAAGTAATGAAAGACGGGAAACCGATTGTGGTGACAACATCATTCTCCGGAACAGAGGAGGTGATCCAAAAGACCGTTATAGACAATGACAGGAAAATGATTGAAAAACTTGTTGGCGACAACTCATGCACTTACTTGAAAACACCGGCTGGAATTTTCACGGAAATGACATTGCCTGTAGAGGAAATAAGCAAGGGACACGGCAATGACACGCTCAACACGGCAAAGATAGTACTGACAAAACTATATACGGACACGAACACGAAATACGGGATGAAAAACGCATCAAGACTTCTGCTCGTGCAGAAAGACAGCCTGTACAGCTTCTTCGAGAAGAACAAACTATATGACAACAAGAGGACGTTTGTGTCAGACGTTAAGACAGTCGGCAAAAAGGCAGAAAACGCCTATAACAACACATATGTGTTCAGCAACATATCGTCACTTGTAACATATATGAACAAGCAGAAGAAGGAAGGAGAGAAAAAAGACCCGCAATGGACTGTAAAGCACCCGGACTGGAACAAAGTTGTACTGGTGCCGGTTTCCATAAGAATGACAGCTGGCAGCACACAGGTCGCACCACGGCTAATCGCGGTTGACAACGAAATGGGACTTACAAGCACCAAACTTGTGGGCGGTAGTGCGAATCCTTTTATGCCAATAAAAATCAGCGTAGTTTACAGCAAATTCTCAGACAAATAAACTCGTTGAAATGGCAGATAATTTTCTTGAATACAAACGACAGGAGTATGAGGAAAGAAAGGAAGAGTGGCTAAGGAAAAAGCGACGCCTGTATAAAGCAAAAGGACAAATACTGCCGCCTGAGGATGAGGCTCTTTAGCAGTATTACAAGCGAGGAAAATTTATCGTGATGTAAATTAAGGATGTAGCACAGCGCAAATTATTTATAATAGGCTATCAGAAACAAATCGACTCGCTTTTTGCCATCTGCTGGCTTATAACTTATGCACCCTGGTTTACTAACACATCATACTTACATACTCTTGTCATTGAAATTCAATGGCAGTATGTCTTTTACGCTCTTCAATACATAAATTTTGTCTGCGCCATATAAATATATGCGCATGTCTTGCTTATGTATATTTTCTGCCTCAAGAATTGCCTGCCTGCATGAACCACACGGAGCCGTCGGTTCCTTAGTGAATCCATTTTCATTTCGTGCCGCTATTGCAAGTTGTACTATTGGCTGATCAGGATGTTGTGACATGGCAGCAAATATTGCAGACCGTTCAGCACATATCGTTACGGAAAAAGCCGCGTTCTCCTGATTCGCCCCTGTCATCTCCAATCCATTGGCAAGCCTTATCGCTGCGCCAACCCTGAAATGTGAATAAGGAGAATATGAGTTATTTGTGGCTTTTTTGGCCATTTCCACAAGCCTCTGCTCTTCAGGTGTCAATTCGTCCATATTACATACAAAGAACTTGTTATCAATAGAAATCTCTTTCATATCCTATAAATGTTATAAATTAATGTTCCTTAAACTCATAGCAACCCATGTCTGGTTTCTCGTCGCGCTCAGCTCCATCGCGGTCTGTTTTTGTAGAATGTTCCGCCGATGCTGTGCCGATAGCTTTTGAGTTCCCGCTCAAATGGAAATCGTAGTATTGCTTTTCTATGTCAACCAGTTTGAAATTCTTTTCCCCTCCAGAAACAGTATCAGATGGTTCTTCCCATATTACATCGGTGAAAAAATTCTTGTTCTTTTCGTCTGTCACCTCCGGTGTGCGTATAAGGCAACTTTTAAACATGTAATTGAAAGGATTTTCAGAGTCATCAGGCTCTCCGAACATCACATCCTCAGAATATCCGGTTATAATGTCATTTACACATTGCATTGACAACAGAAGCAGAGAAGTGCCATTAAACGAATTGGAAAATCTCAATGCAGCCCCCCTCTTTGAGTCGAAAGGATAGAACTGTGCTATCGTTGAGTTTCCTACGAACACCTTTCCGCCGAATATTGCCAAGCAATCCTTTAGAGTATTCGTTATCTGCGAGTTGTTGATATATAAATCACTGTTTATTGCCTCAACGCCATATCCCTGACAATTATGGATTATGGAGTTTTCGATGTTTAGTTTCCGCTTATATACATCGCTCGAGTCGCAAACGATTCCGTTCATTGCACTGTGTATGTCGGCAAATTCTATCTTGTTATCATAAGAACTTCCGGTAAAGCGTATTCCATTCCATTGACCACTGACCAAGTCGTATGGGAGATAGTCAAACATATTATCAAGGCGCGAGCCCCTTAATGTGACATTCTTATCCTTTGTCCCACTCAACACCAATTTCCCATCAACCTCAATCCCTGAATTGCTGCTGAAATATAATGTCTGTCCCGCAGGAATTGTCATAGTAGCACCTTCCTGAACCTTAATAGTTCCATTGACAAGTATCGGCGACTCGCTTTCGATAGTGGTGTCCTTGGTAACTACCAGATGATTTAACTCTTTTGCATCCCAGGAGAAAGCATCGAGGATTATTTCCTCTACATTGCCACTTTCAAGCCTGAAAACAAGTTTGTCCTGTAACCTTTTAGCCTCGAGCGTTCCATTTCTCGGTGGTGTCAACTCCACAAAGACCCTGATGCTGTCATTCTTCCTTATCTCGACATTCTGCACCTGAAATCCAGAAGCGGGACTGAGATAAACACCATCAACATTTACCCTGTAGCCAGTCTGGTTACCATTTAGAAGTCTTATATTGCTGCATCTTAAATCTTTCTCGGATTTATTGTGAACCCACATCGTTCGCGTGCTTGATGGGACTTTTGAGAAGACCGTGTCAAATTTAACCGTGTCTGTAGAGAACTGCAAATTATAATCAGGCGACGAGGAAAAATCATCGTCAACACACGAAGAAATTGTTATCAGAATTACCGCCAGAAAGACTATATATTTACTTAATTTCATAATATGATAACGTGCATTATCTGTAATTATTATATAAATCAGGCATCCGACATGAGACATTGCTTCATCCTCTTTCTGCCCAGTCTCCGCGATCAAGGTTGCGATAAGATATGGCTTCAGCAAGATGTGCAGTTGTGATATTGTCAGAAGCATCGAGGTCGGCAATGGTTCGTGCAACTTTCAGTATCCTGCTGTATGCACGTGCCGACAGATTTAATCGTTCCATCGCATACCTCAACATATTCAGTCCGTCAGCATCAGGTTCGGCATATATGTGAATCATTTTCTCGCTCATCTGGGCATTGCAGTACACACCTTTCACTCCTTTGTATCTATCCTCCTGTATAGCCCTCGCCTTCATAACCCTCTCACGTATCTTTTCGCTTGGTTCACCTTGGCGTGCATTTGAAATATCCTTAAATGGTACGGGAGTTATTTCACACTGTATGTCAATGCGATCAAGCAAGGGACCAGAAATCTTGTTCATATATCTTTGTATCTGCCCTGGCGTGCATACACAATTATGTGTGGGATCGCCATAATAGCCGCACGGACATGGGTTCATTGACGCGACGAACATGAATGAGCAAGGGAACTCTATGGTATATTTCGCGCGGCTGATGTTTATTTTCCGGTCTTCGAGAGGCTGCCGCATGACTTCAAGTACAGTCCTCGAAAACTCCGGCAATTCATCACAGAACAGCACGCCGTTATGCGCAAGAGAAATCTCACCAGGCCTCGGAGATGTCCCACCACCAACAAGCGCAACCTGCGAAATGCTATGATGAGGACTTCGGAACGGCCGCTGGCATATCAAAGAGGTGTCCCGCTGCATCTTTCCAGCAACGGAATACACTTGCGTAGTCTCCAGACTTTCAGCCAAAGTAAGTGGCGGCAATATTGACGGTATTCGTTTTGCCATCATAGATTTTCCTGAACCAGGGGGACCTATCATTATAAGATTATGCCCGCCTGCGGCAGCCACCTCAATGGCACGTTTCACGTTTTCCTGTCCACGCACATCTGCAAAGTCAAGTTCAAAATTTGACTGGTTGGCATAGAACTCCTTGCGTGTGTCAACAACAAAAGGCTCAAACTCACCCCCATTTAGAAAGCGTATGACCTCTCCAAGTGTCTCCATTCCATAGACATTGAGGTTGTTTACGACAGCTGCCTCACGGACATTTTCCCTCGGGACTATAAGTCCTTTGAATTTTTCAGCGCGCGCTTTTATGGCAAGAGGCAGCACACCTCTCACAGGTCGCAGTATGCCATCAAGTCCCAGTTCCCCGACCATCATGTAATCTCCGAGCATGTCTGTGTTGACTTTCCCGCTTGCAGACAGTATGCCGATTGCCATCGGAAGGTCGTACCCACTACCCTCCTTCTTCATGTCAGCTGGAGAAAGATTGACAGTGATTTCTGCCACTGGCATGTTGTGACCGATATTTGACAAAGCAGCCTTTATACGGTCGAAACTCTCTTTGACAGCAGCATCTGCAAGTCCTGAGACATGAAGCAAAACACCTGGCACAATGTTTGTCTCAATGGTTACAGTAACAACACCAAGCCCCATCAGTTCGGCTGAGAATGTTTTTACGAGCATTGCTGATTAATTATTTAAAAAAGGGGACATGCAAACTTACATGTCCCCAATATATTGTTATCCATAATTATTTTTTCAGCAATGCCACGACAACCGAGGCCAATGAGACCACCATACTCGTCGCAGATATCCAAATACTGTTGTTGCTTATTGCCTGGCGGTTAATCTTTGACTTGTTTGGTTCTATATAGATTATGTCGTTCTGCTGCAAATAATAATATGGAGAATTTAGGATTTCAGCACTGCTTATGTCAAGACGATGAGTGCTTTTCTGCCCATTCTTATCTTCACGTATGAGCAAAATATTATCACGCCTGCCATACATAGTCATGTCGCCTGCGGATGCAAGCGCTTCCACGATGCTCATCTTCTCTGTTGAAACAGGAACAATGCGCGATCCCGCCTCACCAACAACGGTGATGTGGTAACTTGACATCCTGACCGTAACCACAGGTTTCTCATTTGATGCCATGTAAGGCTTAATAAGGTTCAAGATTATACTCTCACACTCACGTGTTGTATGTCCTTCCACATGAATTATACCAACCATTGGGAAATTGATGTTACCGTCATTGTCAACCAGATAACCATATATCATTCCCTCACGCGACGAATAGCCCTGGTTGGTGTTCATGTCAATGTTGAATGGCTTTGCCGCATCAGGATCAGATGTACTGACCTTTATGTTTATTATGTCCTTTGGCATTATACGCGCATCATATAATCCTCGCGAACGCGACAGGTCTATGGTGTCTGCGCCCTGGAAATATACGATTTTCTTAGTACTGCCACAACTGCCGAGAAACATTACAAATGCTATAACTATTGCAGGAATTATCAACTTTTTCATAATCTATTTTTTTATTTGTTGCAAAATTAATCTTTTTTATTTAAACCCACAATAAAATAATAAAGTATTGTTGTTGTCATCTGAAATTTTATAAACAAATGTTCAATTTGTTGTTCGCATGAATGCAAATTAAAAATGTATTTGTTCTATTATATTACGCGTTTTTTACAAATGCCAACATTATAAATAATGCTTATCGACAAATGGGAAACATCAAAACAGAGTTGATGGAGTCAAGACAACAGTCCTTTTTATCATATTTATTAAGCAATCCATGATACAAACCATTGTCTTAACTCCACAAATTACTATGAAATCATTATCAAGTCCATCTGTAAAACAAGCTATTTCAGGTAGTCCTCGAAATACTGCGTTATTCGCTCATGAAGATGCACGCTCTGGTGTCCCCTCATGTTGTGAGGCTCTCCGGGATAGACGAAGAAATCAGGCTGGGTGCCAGCCTCAATGCATGCCTTCAGGAACGAAAGGCAGTGCTGTGGAACAACCGTCGGATCGTTATATCCTGTAATTATCTGCAGTTTGCCCTTCAAATCCTTTGCCCTTGACAGCAATGATGTCTTGGAATATCCTTCAGGATTGGTCTGCGGAGTGTCCATATAACGCTCGCCATACATAACTTCATACCACTTCCAGTCGATAACAGGGCCACCGGCAACACCGACCTTGAACACCTCCGGATAGTTCACCATGAGTGAAATTGTCATAAAGCCACCGAAGCTCCAGCCATGAACACCAATCCGGTCCTGGTCAACGAATGGCAGCGACTTGAGAAATTCCACGCCTTTCATCTGGTCGGCCATCTCCACCTGTCCCAGCTGACGGAACGTGGCCTGCTCGAAGTCACGTCCCCTGTTCTCGCTGCCACGGTTGTCGATGATGAACAGCACGTATCCCTTCTGCGCCATATAAGTCTCCCATGAACGACTGCACCAGTGCCATCTTGCATCGACATTGTGCGCATGGGGGCCACCATACACATAAACCACGGTGGGGTATTTCTTTGATGCGTCAAAGTCTGCAGGACGCACCATCCGGTAATAAAGGTCTGTAGTGCCATCAGCGGCCTTTATAGTACCAGACAGGAATTGCGGAATACGGTAACCTTTCCATGGGTCATCTGCCTTCATGTAAGGATGCTTGTATGCAACGGTCGCCCTGTTGGCATTTGTCTGTGCTATAGTTATGACACGAGGGACGTCCGGTTCTGAATAATTGTCATAAAACCATGCTCCCGACTCCGAGACATACGCATTGTGCCAACCCTTGCCGTTGTCGAGGCATGAAATCTTGCCGTCCTGCACGTTCACCGCGAAAATATTCCTCTGAATGTCATTGACCTTGTTTGCCGCAATGATAATAGATTTGTTTTTCTTGTCAAATCCGCATACTTCCATCACGACCCATTTCCCCTTGGTCAACTGTATCGGTTCATTCCCGGATTTGTCAAAGAGATAAATGTGGTTGAACCCGTCTTTCTGACTTTGCATGATGAACTTTGATTTGTCCCACGGCAAAAACATTATCGGGTGCAACGGCTCAACATATTTTTCACATGTCTCGCGGTAAAGTTCGGCTGTGCGCTCGCCGGTCGCTGCATCATAACTTATGAGCCGGCAATCGTTCTGGTCGCGGTTCAGTTCAAACATGTATATCGTCTTGTCGTCCGGCGACCATGATATATTTGTGAAATAACGGTCTGTAGGGTCACCCGCCTTCAGATATACTATATTCTTAGCGTTGATGTCATAAACTCCAACTGTGACCTTGTGCGATGTCTCGCCGGCCATCGGGTATTTGTCTGGCTCGCATACTGCAATGCGCGGATCAACGTTCACCTGCGGATAGTCTGCCACCATGGACTGGTCCATGCGATAGAAAGCCAGTTTCTTACCGCCGTTGCTCCAGAAAGTACCCTTTGTTATGCCAAACTCATCACGGTGAACAGTGCTGCCATATACTATCTCACGGCTGCCGTCAGTTGTCAGTTGACGCTCCTCGTTGCCAGCATCTCTCACAAACAGCTGGTGATTCCTGACGTACGCCACGGCACGGCTCTCCCTGTTCCAGTCAGCGTTGCTCTCTTCCCGGCACGCCTGTCTCCACACCACGCTGTGCTTCTTGAAATCAACGAGCATACGCTCATCGCTGTTCTGCATCATTATATACGGCTTTCCGGCGTATGGGAACGATGCGTTGTAGAAATGGCGGAATGCCTGCGAGTCCTTAGTACCGGCCCACTTGTTTATCTCGTCTGTGCCAACAAGAATTTTCTCGCTGTGCTTATTCTTGTCAACAAGATAGCAACCATCTGTGTCGAGGCGAACAAGTTCGTCGCCCCACCATGCAAACCATTTGTTTTCCGGCACCATGTTTCGATAGTTGGTGCCGCCAAAATTGAGGTCCTCAAGAGAGAAAAGCTTGTCCTGGGCAATGCTGGCCATCGGCATCATAATAAGTGCCATAAGCAATAAAACATTCTTAATCTTCATATCTACGCCTTTCTTTGTTGTTAAAATCACGTTTGTAACCATCACGGGATTGTCGGCCACCGCCTCTGCGGAAGTCTCCCCCGCGGCCATAATTACCCTTGTCACGGCGGAAATCCCTGTCGCGACTGCCGTCACGGCGGTATCCGTCACGGCGGTCGTCACTTGCCTGACGGCGTTCCCGTCCTTCACGGTAATCACCATGCCCCTCCCTCATGCGCTCTCTTTTTATCCTCTCTATGCGCTGTTTTGAAATTTCATATGCCGGGTGATGCTTGAACTTGAAAGAACGGATGTCGCCATCTTCCATTTCCACATCTTCGCCAAGCCTCTTCTTGAACTCGCGGTGTTCCTTGAAACGGCGTTTCTCCGCCATGGCAGCCTTCTCCTCATCGGTCTTTATCACGTTGCCATCGCTTCGGAAATCGCGGAACTTGCCTTCAAACATCTGATATTTGCGGAACTCACACTCCAACGATCCGTTGAACACAGGAATTTTTATGGAGGGCTTCAGACCTATCTGGTCGAAACACTCCTCGCGGTAAGACAGCACCCACGCCGTGTTACCGGCAAAGGCATTCTTAAGTCTCTCGCCAATCATCTTGTAAGTGGCAAGCAGATCCGGTGTGCTGATGCGTTCCCCATAAGGTGGATTGGTGACTATGATTGCCTCTTCCTCCGGCTTTGAGAAATCTTTGAAATCCTGTTGTTCGATTGTGACACACTGTGTAAGTCCGGCAGCCCTCACGTTAAGACGCGCTTTCCCAACGGCCTTCGGGTCAATGTCGTAACCATAGATATGGTGAAGGAACTCGCGCTCGCCAGAGTCGTCATTATAAATCTTGTCGAACAACTCTTCATCGAAATCGCTCCATTTCTCGAAGGCATATTCTTTACGGAACACCCCCGGAGATATGTTGCGTGCTATGAGCGCAGCCTCTATCAACAGCGTACCGGAACCGCACATCGGGTCGATAAAATCTGTCTCGCCCCTCCAACCCGTCATAAGAATCATTCCGGCTGCGAGCACCTCGTTGAGTGGTGCCTCCACCGACTCCTGGCGGTATCCACGGCGGTGCAGGCTTTCGCCAGAGGAATCGAGACATAGCGTTGCGTCCTCGTCTGCGATGTGTATATGGAGACGCAGGTCAGGATTTGTGACCGAAACATTGGGCCGTTCTCCTGTTTTCTCCCTGAACTGGTCAGCTATGGCATCCTTAACCTTGTATGCGACGAACTTTGAATGTCTGAATTCATCTGAAAAAACAACGGAATCCACGGCGAACGTCGTTTTGTTGTCCATGTATTCACCCCAGTCGATATTTTTCACATTGTCGTAAACGTCATCAGCACTACATGCCTTGAACCTGCATATCGGTTTTAATATCCTTATTGCTGTGTGCAACTGGAAATTCGCACGGTACATAAGTTCCTTTCCACCAGTGAAAGAAACCATACGTCGGCCTATTTCCACATTATTTGCCCCAAGGTTCGTAAGTTCTTCTGCCAAGACTGGCTCCAAGCCCATAAAAGTTTTGGCAATGAGTTCAAATTCTCCGTTCATTGAATTTTATGTATGTTGTTCTTTTCGTTTATTTCTTTACACACAACATGTGATGACACAAGCACACTGTGCGCACGTAAACACTATTATCTCCCTGCGTCACGGTATGACCAATATGCTTGCTCTCATCTCGGTAGCATGTCAATAATTGCGAGAAAATCGCTGCAAAGATACCTAATTTATTCGACACACCAAAAGAAAAGAACCGAAAATACGATGGGAAAAAATAGTACCCCGACAAATCAGCAAAAAACAAATAGTTCCCCCGCAATACAACAAGTGAATGTATAAGGGATTTCATTTCGTGCTTAACCCAAAAGCAAATTCGGCGAGTTTGGTCAGCAAATTCGGCGAGTTTAGTTTGTAAATTCGGCGAATTTGGTTTGTAAATTCGGCGGTTTTGCAAAATACATCACACTTAATTGCGAGCAAACTCGTTATCATCCTGGATTGATCCCAAATCTCGGTCACTGAAGATTTTTGGGCAAAGTGTTGGAACTTACGCCCTGTGAGTCCAATCGTTACTTGCATACAAAAACTCATCATGCCCCAAAAACACATCCTTGCCTATTCCTTAAAAATCCAAATGCGGTCTGCCGCAAACGGGATCACTTGTCAATATGCTTCCTTATAACGCTGTAAGCATCAAAGAGTCCCAGTTCCCCTGCCTTGCTTAGGTCGGCAATTCCTGCATTTCTGTCACCGTTTTTCAAGCGCGTCATACCACGGTTGTAATATGCTTCGGCAAGGTTGGGGTCGATCTTTATTGCCGATGTGTAGTCGTCTATGGCAAGTGCGAGATCGTTTCTTGCCGCATGGAAGTTCGCGCGGTCATACAACAGGAAAGCGCTGGACTGATTAAGATCAGCCGCTTTGTTGAAGTCATCGAGTGTGCGCGCAGCCTTCAACTGCACGTCAATGCCCTGCGACGCATTGAAATCGTTCATCATGGACTGGCAAACGGCACGTTGCCAAAACGCCATTGCCGATGTGCTGTCTGACGATATGTATGCCGTAAGGTCGTTTACAGCATCCTCGAAGTTCTGCATCTGAAGGTATGCGGCTGCTCGCCTAAGAAGTTGCGGACGTGCAATTCCGATTGAATTGGCTGCGGCAATCTCGCCGCTCAGCTTGTCTATGAGTGCGAAATATTGTTTGGCGTCTGTTTCGGAAACAGACTTGCGACTGCACACGAGATACAAGTTCTCTCCGTCATCATCCGTGGTATTAATCTTTTCCAATTCAGCGTCAAACGCCGTGTATCTGCGTATGCCATCAGTACTGTTTCCGAAGGCAAGCACAAACATAGGCATCAGTTTGTCATCGGTCTTTCTGTTCTGCACCTTGCCTCGGTATTCGCTGTCATATTCATGCTCCACGGCCGGCTCATCCTCGACGACCATCTGATTATACTTGTCCATGTCTATCTCGCTTAGTTTCCTTACCTTGCGTGTCTTAGACTTGCTCCATCTCTGTTGAATTCCGAAATGCTTGTCGTTCTGCGCCTTGAATATGCGGAACTCGTCCTTCTCTGCCCGTGCCGTCATGCCAAGCCTTCGGTAGCACCGCGCCCTGTAGTATAGTCCAGTCCAGAAATTTGGAAATTGGTTTATGACTGCCGTGTAGTCACGAACCGCGCCGCGCAGGTCGCCTGTCCGGTCAAGCAGCAGTGCGCGGTTGAACACCGCCATGAAGTTCTGTGGCTCGCGCTTTATTATGAAGTCGAAGTCGGCTATGGCACGGTTGTCGTCCCCCACCTGCACACGCAGTTGTCCACGGTTGTAGTGCGCCATGAAATTGTCTGGGTCTATCTCTATAGCCTTGTCATAGTCTGCCATCGCGCCGCGCAGGTTGTTGATGTTGTACCGCGCGAGTGCCCTGTTGATGTGGTTGCCCGCTACGTTTGGCTTCAGGTGTATTGCCTTGCTCAACTGGCTGTCGGCGTCATGCCATTGTTTCCTCGAAAGACTTATCATTGCCCGCACCATCCAGGCATCGGCATCATACGGATCAATCTCAAGACTTTTGTCGAGATAGCCGGCGGCGCCAAGGGTGTCTTTCTGCTGAAGGCACACCTCAGCCTTTAGTGAATAAGCCTTTGAGAAATCTTTCCATCTCGAGATGATAGAGTCGAGGTCGGCGTTCGCCTTTTGGTAATCCTTGTTCTCTATGCGGCAAAGCACGCGGTTATACCACAGTCCCCGGTTCGCCGGGTCGTATTTTATAGACATGTCGTAGTCTGATATGGCATCTCCGTATTTCTTCTGTCTTATACGACAAAGTCCTCGCAGCTCATATATACCGGTTACATAAGGATTCCTTGAGACTGCTTCCGAACAATCGTTCTCTGCACCGACGTAGTCATCAAGATAGTATTTTGCCACTCCTCTGAAGAACCACGGCTCGTAAAGGAACGGCTTTGCGTTTATTGCTTGGTTGAAATATTGTATTGAAAGCACATAATCCTCATAATAAAGCGCGCTCCGCCCCATAGTGACAAGTCTGTCAACATTGTACTGTGCCATCACAACGAGTGGCACGAACATCGGCAAGCAGAGGATTATCCTGCGCATCGCGTCATTATCTCCTTGCTGGTTTTGTGCGGTAGCCGCATTTATATTTACCATGCAGCATGGCCTTCAGTTTGTTCTTTATCATTGTCTTGCGCAGTGGCGATATGCGGTCGATGAACATTTTTCCGTCAAGATGATCGAACTCGTGCTGCATAACACGGGCAAGGTAACCGTCAATCCACCCGTCGTGTCCGTTCCGTCCGGCATCCTCCCATCGGACATGTATTCTCGTTGGGCGGTTCACCTTCTCGTGTATTCCTGGGAGCGAGAGGCAGCCTTCCTCCATAGTCTCGGTATGCGTATCGTCATATTCGATGATGTGAGGATTGACAAACGCCTTGCGGAAGCCCTTGTATTCAGGTATGTCGTCAGAGATAACGTCAAGGTCTATCACGACAATGCGCACAGAACGCCCTATCTGCGGTGCCGCGAGGCCAATCCCCCCGCTTGCCGCAAGAGTGTCGAACATATTGTCTATCAACTCCGGCAACTCCGGGAAATCCTCTGGTATGTCTTCGCTTACTTTCCTGAGCACCGGCTGACCGTAAGTATATATAGGTAATATCACGTTTTTATATAATGTTTTTCTATTTGACTATTATGAGTTTCCCCTTCCCTCCATATAACTTTGCAGTATGATGGTGGCAGAAATCTCATCAACGAGAGCCTTGTCCTGCCTCGCCTTCTTGCGCAACCCGCCGTCTATCATTGCCCTGTGCGCAAGTACGGAGGTAAAACGCTCATCCACATATTCTATTGGAATGTCCGGACGGTCTTTTCTCCACCTCGCGACAAACTGCTCCACACGTGCAAGATTCTCGCTTGGCCGTCCGTTCGGCTGCACCGGCCTGCCAATCACAATTCGCTCGACAGGCTCCTTTGCCATGTAATCAACAAGAAACTGGTATAGCTGCGGCGTGGAAACAGTTGCCAACCCATTTGCAATAATCTGCAATGGGTCGGTAACTGCTATGCCTGTCCTCCGCTTGCCGTAGTCGATAGAAAGAATCCTCGCCACGCCTTTTTCACCAAGTATTACTTAATCTCCGGCGAGAGCAGCCACGCGTCGGGATACTGCGAACGGAACTCGTTACGGCTGCGTGCAGCGTCAGCCTTGTTGTCGAATGTTGCAACAACCACACGGTACATGCGCCTTGCCTCGCTGTATGCCACCTGCGCGTCAAAACCTGCGTTCTTGAGTTTCTCCTGGAGTCCGTATGCATTAGCATCTACGCTGAACGAGCCGACAACAACGCTGAAATTCTTCAGGCCATTGCCGTTCACAACACGCACGTTTTCCTGTCGTACCGACACATTGTCGTAGTTGTCTGTGACGGTTGTCTCTGTTATTGGACGCTCGGTGACTGGAGCCACCACAACAGTTTCCTCACCCATATTGCCGTCTGTGATTGCACTTGCTCCCACGTCTGAGTTGGCCTTTGCGGCATCATACATCTTACGGTAAGCACTTTCGGATGGTTTACAACTTGTGACAGCCATCGCCAGAGCCAATCCGGCACAAACTACAATGTACTTCTTCATAATCTTCATTTGCTGTTTGTAATTTTGAATGTTATTCCTGTAACGGTTAATAAATAAACCGCTGCGAAATTACACAAAAACGAACAAACTCTGACAAAAATGGCGCATAAAGTTTGTTAAATGGCTCAAATCGATGTGTTTTTAGTAAAATTGGCATCGTTTTTTTTGTGAATAAAGAAAGAATTTATATATTTGCAGTAATAAAAACAAGATGTTTAACAATTTAAAGAACAAAAGTATGAAGACATTTGGTTATTTCGGAGCGTTCCTTGGCGGCGCGATTGCCGGGGCGGCACTTGGATTGCTGATGGCACCAGAGAAGGGAAAAGATACCCGCAAGAAAATCAGTGGAACAATAGAGGATTTCTGCGAGAAACACAAACTGAACCTTAGCCGCAAGGAAATAGAGGAATTTGCAGACGACCTCGGTATTGCAAGCGCATCAGAGGATTGATTTTTATATGTTCTCAAACGACAGAAACATAGAAACGATAGGACAACTCATAGAAGTGCTCCGGCACTATGTTGGGTTGCAGACCGAGTATGTCAAACTTGACGTAATCGAAAAGGTAGTGCGCCTGATGACAATACTCGCAATAGGAGCAGCATCGGCACTGGTAACAATGCTGATGCTGATTTACCTTTCTTTCGCCGCAGCATTGGCAATGGCCCCGGCAACGGGCCTTCCCCTGGCATTCTGCATAGTGGCTGCATTCTATCTCCTGGTGCTTGTTGTCTTATACCTTTTCCGCAAACCAATCATCGAAAGGCCTTTGGTGAAATTGCTCGCCGAGATGCTATTCGACAACGGAAAGGAAACGGGTATATAAAAATCAACTAAAGATATGAAAGACAAAAATGATGTCATTGCCATTCATAATAATCCTCCACGGTATAAGACACTGAAATCAATATCGGAAAGGAAACAGCAGTTGCTGACAGGAATAAGGGCGGACTATGGCAAGATGGATGCCCTGTGGAAAAATCTCACGAAAAAGAAAGAGCAAACCTCGAGGGGATTTAGGATGGCGAACATGCTGAACACCAGTGCCGGGATATTCGACGGGGCGATGCTCGGCTGGAAACTCTACCGCAAATACTATGGCTTCCTGAACAAATTTAAGAAAGACAAATAATCTTTGTATCAACAAAAGACCTCCACTTCCTGCCCGTCGAATGCAAGTTGTATGCCTTGTGGAAGTTTCCTGTTTACTTCGGCGTGCAGACCTATGCCGTGACAGCTGTGTATTAGAAAAGTCTGACGCGCCCCTACCCTCCCGGCAAACGCAACAGCGTCATCCACGCTCTGATGTGAATGGTGTTCGGGCGCATAGCGAAGTGCGTTGACAACAAGCGTGTCAACGTCGTTCAGGTACTCCATCTCGGGCTCTTTGATGGTCTTCATGTCGGTTATATACGCCAGCCCTCCGATGCGGTAGGCCATTATGGGCAAGCCGTCATGCATAACCTCGAATGGGATTACATCAATGTCGTTGACACGCAACGGGCGGTGGTATCCTATACGGACAAGGTTTATCCTTGGCGCTCCTGGATAATAGTTGCCGCCAAAGCAATATGGCATAGTCTTCACGAGTGCGTCTGCGGTGCTGTCATCGGCATATATGCTCAAATCCCCGAAAGAACAGAAAGGCCGCAGGTCGTCTATCCCGCCGGCATGGTCATAGTGTATATGTGTCAACAGCACGGCATCGATCTTACGGAAAGGCTGCGAGAGCATCTGTTGCCTTATGTCTGGCCCTGGGTCTATCAGTATCCTCGTGCCGCCTTGCTCCACCAACGCAGCGCAACGCAGTCGCTTGTCGTGCGGATCCTTGCTCTTGCACACACGGCAGCTGCAGCCAATGGTGGGAACTCCCACCGAAGTGCCAGTCCCGAGAAAAATCAGTTTCATATAAGACTCCATATAAAACAGTTACTTAGGAATGATGTTGACCTCCGGGAAAATCTCTATTCCAAATTTCTCCAAGACATCCTTTCTTATTGCATTGCTAAGTGCGACAATCTCATCGCCTGTTGCTCCTCCAAGGTTGACGAGCACCAGTGCCTGCCTGTCATGCACACCAGCCCTGCCAAGCGAACGCCCCTTCCATCCGCACCTGTCTATCAGCCAGCCTGCCGGTATTTTCTCCTTGCCATCAGGTAACTGGTAGTGTGGCATGTCGGTGTAACGCTTTGCAAGACTTTCATATTTTTTTCTATCAACAACAGGATTCATAAAGAAACTGCCAGCGTTGCCCTGTACATCGGGATCGGGCAATTTTCTCCGCCTTATATCAATCACTGTTTGGCGCAACTGTTCTGCAGAGGGCGTGACAATACCTTGCCTGCATAGTTCGCCGCTTATGTTGCCATACTCTGTCTTCGGGTCAAACCTGCCAGTGGAAAGCCGGTAGGTTACCCTCGTAATGAGATAACGGTTCTTCCACTCACCCTTAAAACGGCTCCTGCGATAGGCATACTGACAATCAGCCGCATCTATCGTCACCACATTCGCAGTATTTATCTCCACCGCCTCTATTGTTTCAATAATATCCTTTGCCTCCGCTCCATACGCCCCTATGTTCTGAACAGCACTGGCTCCAACGTCACCAGGTATAAGCGACAGGTTCTCTGCGTCATAAAGATTGTTTGAAACGCAGTATGCCACAACATCGTCCCATTTCTCGCCAGACCCGCAACAGAGCCTCCCGTCGCCCTCATACAAGATGCCCTTTATCGCAGAACGCACAACAATGCCATTGAAATCACCAGTGAACAGAAGGTTGCTTCCGCCACCGATTATTATGAACGGAGTGTTTTCCGAATTCAATATGCGTGCGGTCTGACGTGCCTCCTCCGTCGAGCGGAACTCGATGAAACGGCTGCAACACACATCAATGCCGAATGTGTTGTTGCCGAGCAGACTGTAATTCCTTACATCCTTCATATCGTTTACTGGACTATCTTCATCAGTTTCCACTTACCACGGATTTTCTTGAAACTCATTTCCATTTCCTGTCCGTTCGCAATGCCCCTCATACAGAATATTTTCATGTTGCCGCCAACGTAGTTCTTGCCGTACATTATATTATATATAATTCCACGCGGCATGTCAGACGGTGCAAATGCCAACCAAGTCTCGGGGGCTATCTCACCAGTTATTGTGGCGAAATCGTCGTCAGGGTCAGGTCCTGTGAACTTGACTGGATTGTTTAAACTTGCCATCTGGAACGTGGTGTCATTTGCGAACCTGCTATAGAAATTCAGGAACGATGCATTCCTGTTCTGGCTCATTCTCTGGTTTATAATACTCGTAAGCATCCATTTTCCATTAACACGATCGAAAACATACTGCTTTACACTTTTATTTGTCAGGCGTATCTTCTCAATCACGACATGGCAAACCGATGTGTCTTTGCCCAACGACAACTGACGGCGGTTATCCAAAATCAATGTGTAGAACCCTTGCTCCATGAAGAAATGATCCGTATGCCACTGGTTGGCCTGCAGCATACTGGTCTTGTTTCCTGTGGTTACTGGCAACGGGAAAGAAATCCTCTTGCGCTGCAATTTGCTATTGCCGGCGAAATTAAATACGAAATCATCAAAAAGCTCATCCGCCGCCTTGGGCATCTGTGTCTCCTCTATAATCTTCTCAAGCGAGTCAAACGCAGAAGTGTCACGCCTGGCAGAATCCCCCATGATACTGTCATTACCAACTTTCTTGTCAGTGCAACTCGTCGTTTGCACGGCTATGACAGAACACAGCAAGGCCGCTACCACAAAAAAGAATGCTTTTTTCATTTCTCTCAAAATATCTTGTCTCGAATAAAAACCTACAAATGAAGCAATGCTTCTTATTTCGCATGCAAAGTTAGTGCAAATAGAATACAATACAAAATAAATATCACTTATTTTTATCGCTTCATTGCGGCATGACTTTCACCTAAACGCATACCAATACTTACAGTTTAAATTCTTTAACTTGATAAAGTTGAATGTTCATGGAAAAAACAATAAGTTTGCAAATCATTAAACACGAGCAAACATATTTTATGCTTAGCATAATAATACCCATATACAAAGTTGAGAAGACGTTGGACAGATGTCTCCAAAGCGTTGCCTCACAAGCCATAGAGGACTGCGAAGTGATAATGGTGGACGACGGCTCGCCAGATAAATGCGGTGAAATATGCGAGCTGTGGGTGGAAAAGGACAAACGCTTCAAAGTGATACACCAAAAAAACTGCGGACTAAGTGCAGCGCGTAATGCAGGACTGGCTATGGCTACCGGCGATATATTAACATTCGTCGATTCTGACGATTACCTCGCCACAGGCACTCTTCAGACCCTTATTACATGTATGCTCAATGACAAAAGCATTGACATATTGGAATATAACGTTATTAGACACTATGGCGCCAACACACAAAACTCACTCGGAATCAATGATGCAGAGTGGCATGATGTGTCAGACTATTGGTTTCGCGGACACGCTTACGCCCACACGTATTCATGGAACAAGATTTACAGACGCAGTGTCTTCTCTGGCGTTCACTTCCCTATAGGCAGGAATTTTGAAGATGTCCACACCCTGCCACTGCTGCTTGACAACGTCCGTGGCAAGATTGTGACGACCTCACACGGATTTTACCACTATATCGAAAATCCAGATGGCATTACACAAAACGCAAAGAATGAAGACTACCAGAGTCTGCTTGACGCACACATAAATTTCCTAAACGATAATGTTAACAGAATGAAGGAGCAGGAAACGCGTTATGTTGCCGAATATTATGCGCATGTCCTGAACATACAGATAACGGCATTCTCACGCTATGGCTCCTCCGTTAAACTTCGCAGTATGACCGGTTACACGGGGAAATGGAGTATTGCAGGCAACGGAACGAGTATTGCATCAAAAATAAAAATGGCTTTCGCAATGACATTTGGCGTGAAAGCCCTGTGCAGGTTGTTCCGTGCCGCAGAGGCATTCATCGGAAGATAATCTAAGTGAATAATATTAATATTTGGGCTTGTATGACAAAAAGTGTGACTATGGAAGGCATAGAGCCTCGCAAATGCGATCCTGGAAATTGCGACCTGTAGAGGCTTTCATAACGCCCATGTTTATTATTGAGAAACATACAAAGTGACCATTGGGGGCGTATAGATATCCAGCAAGCGAACTTACGCCGGCAACAGTACCAGTCTTAGCACGCACATTGCCATCAGCCTTCGTGCCACGCATCCGCCTCCTAAGAGTCCCGTCAACGCCAGCTATGGGCAATGAGTGATATAGGCAATCGAAAATTTCTTTGTTCTCGTAAGTATATTTCAAGAAAGCGACCTCTTCATGGGGAGAAACATAGTTGTACAGAGAAAGACCACTGCCGTCCGCCACATAATAATCGGAGGGATTGAGACCGACCTTCCTTATCAAATTATTATAGTGAACCCTGACTGTATTGGCAGAACTGCCTAACTGATAGAACATTGACTCTGCGTATGTGTTGTCGCTATTCTTCATCATCCTATGAAGAATTTTGTCAATCGGACGCGTCACCACATGCAACAGATGTGCCGATGGCGGTGTTTTCTGCTCGTATGTATATCCGTTGATCACAATT
Source organism: uncultured Prevotella sp. (assembly GCA_900548585.1). GTDB lineage: Bacteria > Bacteroidota > Bacteroidia > Bacteroidales > Bacteroidaceae > Prevotella. The sequence goes on from URLI01000006.1 coordinate 22,336, forward strand.
CCATCCTGCCTTAACAATGACGTGAAATGCATGATGAAATCATCTTTTTTGTTAAGCATAAGCGGAGTGAGCACAGGATTGTCATCGTCCCAGCACCAGCCTTCCCCCAAACGGTTGGCATCTTTGAAACTCAAGTCTGCATAGATGTTGCCCTGAATGGTATCAATGCCGGCCTCTCTGATGGCAGACACGAACGACTCAAGGTCGCCGACGCTGAAAGCCGGGTCGAAGCCTCCTATGCAATATACCGAACCGAGAAGGGTTCTGCCGTCTATGTCCCCCGTATAACAAAGTTGCGTCTTGTATTCGTAATTGCAGCCAAGGTGGTCAATGGCAGTCACGGCGGTAAGTATCTTCTGCGTACTTGCTGGCCTCATTGTCTGCCGTTCATTATAGGCATACAGGACTTTATAGTCAGAAAGGTCGTAAATCTCCATGCCGACCATTGATGTCTTATTGGCATAACTGTCCATGATGTCGCCAATTCTGCCAAGGATTTTATTCTCCCATGGGACTTCCGACGTAATGGTGTCACTAATGAAGGCCGCCGAAGATCCGTTGCCGTGTATGTCCTGAGCCGTACAATTCAGTGTTGAAACGAACGATAGTATCAGCAGAAATGTCTTCTTTATCTCCATTTTAACAGTCATGTCTTAGTTTTCTGACAAATTCATCATCGTTGGCCATTAATATCGTAATATATTTTCCGCCGACATATAACGGTGTCGCGCAAACCGGCACAGAAAATCAATAAGCCGACTCAAACTCCCGAAGGAAGCGGGTGTCATTTTCAGAGAACATTCGCAAGTCGCTCACCTGATACTTCAGGTTGGTAATCCGCTCCACCCCGAGTCCGAAGGCATATCCGCTATACACACTGCTGTCTATACCGCATTGCTCGAGGACATTTGGATCAACCATTCCGCAACCGAGTATTTCAACCCATCCAGTATGCTTGCAGAAGCCACATCCAACGCCACCGCATATATGGCACGAAATGTCCATCTCCGCACTTGGCTCAGTGAACGGGAAATAACTCGGACGTAGACGTATCTTGGTTTCGGTACCGAACATCTCACGTGCGAACGACAACAGGACCTGTTTAAGGTCAGTGAACGACACGCCCTTGTCTATATACAGCCCCTCCACCTGATGGAAGAAGCAGTGCGCGCGCGCGGTTATGGCCTCGTTGCGGTACACGCGCCCAGGGCATATCACCCTTATCGGAGGTTTCTTCGTCTCCATAACACGAACCTGCACTGATGAGGTGTGCGAGCGAAGTATCACATTTTTTGTAACATCACTGGCGTTTTTTTCAACGAAGAACGTGTCCTGCATATCACGCGCCGGGTGGTCGGCAGCAAAATTCATTTTTGTGAAAACGTGCAAGTCATCCTCCACCTCCGGACCATTGGCAAGGACAAAACCCATTCGTGAGAAAATGTCTATTATCTCGTTCTCCACTATTGTCAGCGGATGTCTCGTCCCAAGCGGTATCGGGTAGGCGGAGCGTGTCAGGTCAATGTCTTCAGAAACCTCATCTGCTGTCGCCGTCTGCTCACGCAGCAAGTTTATCTTATCTATAGCCCTCTTCTTCAGTTCGTTTATCTTAATTCCGACAGTCTTTTTTTCTTCTGCCGCAACATTACGGAAATCAGACATCAATGCATTAATTTCCCCCTTCTTACTGAGATATTTAAGTCTTAGAGCCTCTATTTCTTCTGCGTTAGAAGCCTTCAGCGAGTTCACTTCATTAAGAAGTTGTTCAATCCTGTCAAGTATCATTTCTATTAAATAAGCTTATTATGACTGCAAAGTTAGTGCAAATCGAAGACAATACAAAATAAATTTTATTTTTATTGTTAAAGATACAGCCCGGCATCACGGAAGAGAGAATATGGAAATTCTATAATGTTATCGAATTTATTATTGTGCTACAAATAATCTTAGACTGTCTGCCGCGACACGTTTTTCAATCCATTGGCTCATCTTTCTCTGCTCTGCATATTTCATTCTTGCGCCACTTTTAAGTTCCACTATTGCAGCCACATACCTCTTTTTTGGTAAAGTATCTGTTGATATAGACAAAGCCTGTGCCAGACTGATACTTTTCACTGCAGGATAAAGCACCTTTATCTCTCCTTTCATGCTACTGCTAAGTTCCTCAAGACGGCGATACTGTTGTAGCGAATCGTGAATTGCGGTCTGTCTCGCGTTTTCCTGCATTAGCAATTTCTCATATTTATCATGCGTTTCCTTGTTATTTACCAGTTTGTTCTCAAGCAACTGGATATTTGCAGACGCAGAACCCTGTATCAGCTGCAAACTGTAATCCTTCATTCCGTAGAACTCAAGAAGTTTATGTGCCTGTTTCTGAATGCTGTCAGGCACGGCATCCCCAACCACCACAACGCTCAAGCGTTTCTCATCCCTGTTGGCATCGTATGATATAACCTGCGAGCCTTTCCAGGCAAGTTCCTTGTAAACGAAGCTTCTCACTCGACTTTCGAAAACCGTCTCCCCAACCATTTTGTATGTCATAACTGCAGCAGGAATCAAAGTTGCCACGGTGACAATCAATATTCTGTTGTGGATGTTTTTGGATTTCTGATTATCGAGAAATGCGATAGGACGGAATTTCAAGAACTTCACACCGAGATAAGTGGCTATGCAAATGAATACGGAGTTTATGTAGAACAGGTAGAAGGCACCTATGAAATAACTGAAATTGAGGGTTGCTATGCCAAAGCCTGCGGTACACAGTGGCGGCATCAGCGCGGTGGCTATTGCGACACCAGGTATCACGTTGCCCTTTCCACCGGTTGCCTGCGCAACGATACCGGCAGCACCGCCGAAGAACGCTATCAGTACATCATAAAGCGTCGGTGAAGTTCGCGCAAGTAGTTCAGACTGAGCCTCGCTCAGCGGTGATATGACAAAGTAAATCGTTGCCGTCAGCACACTTATACCAGCAGCCACGGCAATGTTCTTTGCCGACCTTTTCAACAAAGCCATATCATTGATGCCTATGCCGAGTCCCAGACCGAGAATAGGATCCATGAGTGGAGATACGAGCATTGCGCCAATTATAACCGCAGTGGAATTGACATTTAGTCCGAGTGATGCTATGAAAATCGCAAAGACAAGCACCCACAGGTTTGCGCCACGGAAAGAAACGCCGCTCTCTATCCGCTCAATAGTCTCATGCTCGTCACTCTTGTCGGGCATCATGTTGAAATACTTCTTTGCAATCTCCTTTGTCCTGTTTATATCAAAATTCATGGTTTATAAATAAATTTATTAAAATGCAAACCTAATGCTTTCATTCCAACCGTCTGCCATTCCAATAGGCTTCGGGTTCTCCCTCAGAATTTCTCCTTATCTCGATTGTCCCACCCAACCATTCCGTAAACGGCAGTTCGCCGGAAAACGTGTAGCATTCCTTAACCACACCGTCCGACAACTCCACGACGGCATTGTTGAGTATCCGCTCATTGCACACGTCAACTTCATGTGCTGCGACTCTCCTAACGTCTCTCATCAGCAGGTTTCATTTCAATCGTTGCATCCCTGTCAAGTTTCACAGCAGTGTCCTTCCTTTCCTCCGGTCCTCCACCAGCACCTGCAGGTGGCATATCTTTGTTGTCTGTCAATTTTCCTGAGCGTTCACGGAAACGTATCAGACGCACGTTGCGTATTGAAACAAGTTGCAATGCCGTTGCATTCTGCTGCCTGTCCCTCGTGTTCATATAAAAGAAGCCCCTTACCTCCTTTATTCCGAGATGGCGGCTGTCCGCCACATCCACGGTATGGTGCATTGATCCGGAAAAATGCACAAAGTTAGATGCCACGCTGTCATTTCCGAACGTGACGGCGAGAATGGCGACACCATCCTGCATCCCAGTCTGGAAAATGAAGTCAGAGTCAAAGTTCAATATCATCCTGTCTCCCTTCTTATACGCACTGTCTGCAACTATCGTGAACGAGTAGATATTATAGGGCGGGTATGGCATAAGCACAAAAGAACGCTCTCCCAACCAGACATTGGCCGTGTCGGCATCAGACGTTATGGCGCCATAGCGGTTCACGTCAGCGGCCGACGCTCCGAGGGCGACGGCTTTCTTACCGAGACGCTCTGCCACATTTTCGTAAATATCGTGAAGACGGTCAGCATGTCGCGAGTAATATACCATGGAAGAATCAAACTGTGCCTGTGTGACATCATGCTTCTTGAACACCCCGAGCCGGTACAACAGGCGGTGGTACTCAACATTGCTGGCCGCGGCAGGGTTGCTTTGCGCCATGCCATCAGCGACATGCAGGTCGAGCAATATCTCCTCCATGTCACCGGGCTGTATCAAATTGTCCGGGACACCTGGCTTACATGCTATGAAAAAAATGCAAACCGGTAAGAAGAGCAATATTTCAGGAAGCCTTTTCATTTCTTCTTGCGTGAAAAACTTATGGAGGAGAGTTCCTTGCGGTAGAACAGCAGCAGCAACACGACACCGACGCTGATACAGGCATCGGCAAAGTTGAACACGGGACTGAAGAATATGTATTCGTCCCCTCCCACAAAGGGAACCCAATCTGGCCACGTTGTCTCTATCAGAGGGAAATAAAACATATCCACGACCTTGCCCATAAGGAACGGAGCATAACCACTGCCGAACGGCACAAGATAACTTGCGTATGCAGGAGACGAGGAACTGAAAATCAATCCGTAGAACATGCAGTCAATCATGTTTCCCATGGCTCCGGCAAGCACCATTGACAGGCACACTACATATCCCATGCGCGCGCCTTTCCTTACGACACGCGACAGGTAATATCCAATTACGGATATAGCCACCAAACGGAACACACTGAGCACCAACTTGTTGAAGAATGTCATGCCGTATGCCATTCCGTTGTTCTCTATGAAGTTTATCTTGAACCAGTCCGTAACGTCAATGACCTCGTGAAGCCGCATGTTGGTCTTGACCTCGATTTTAATAACCTGGTCTATAATCAACACCGCGCCAACGATTATTGCCGCAATGACAGCGGTACGTCTGCTGTCACTATGCATCTACTTGTCTCTTGCTTCCTTCGACTGCACGCTGAGTGTTGCGTGAGGTACCACGCGCAGACGCTCCTTGGGAATCAGCTCCCCGGTTATGCGATCGATGCCGTATGTCTTGTTCTCTATCCTGACGATAGCCGCCTCGAGTGCCACGATGAATTTCTGCAGCCGCCCTGCCTGCTGTATCAGTTCCTCCTTTGTCTGTGTGGCGCTGCCCTCCTCAAGAACTTTATAAGTTGGAGAAGTGTCCTCAACGTCATTGCCATCAGCATTCATCAGCGAGCGCATCATTTCATTATAGTCATGGCGGGCTGTTGCCAGTTTTTCATTTATTATGCCACGGAATTCCTCAAGTTCCTCATCGCTGTAACGTTTTTTGTCTGCCATAGTCATTAAGTGTTAACGTTGTTAATAAATCTATATCTTTTCAACCTTGATGTTCAGCACGAAATCATCAAAGTCTATCTCATTACCGTCATTGCCCGCAACTGTTATTTTGTCAGCAAGCACCTGCGAGGCAATGTATTCACCAAAGTTCTCCACAGCAGCATCGGTTGCCTCGCTGGGAGCGAGCGTGACGTTCACGCGGTCGGTTATCTCGAAACCACTGTCTTTCCTTATGTTCTGGATGCGGTTGATCAGTTCGCGCGCCATGCCCTCCTGGCGCAATGAGTCTGTGAGTTCAACGTCGAGAGCCACGGTGAGGTTGCCGTCGTTGCTGACAAGCCAGCCTGGAATATCCTCACTTACCACCTCCACATCGGCAAGTTCAACCGTAACACTCTCACCCTGCATGTCGAGCGTTATGTGACCATCATCCTCAAGACGGGCGATTTCATCCTGTTCCAATACAGCCATCTTTGCAGCTATGCCCTTCATAAGTTTTCCGAACTTCTTGCCCATCGTCCTGAAGTTGCACTTCACTTTTTTCACGAGAATTCCCTGTCCCTCAACGAATTGCAGTTCCTTGACGTTCACCTCGCTCAAAATAAGGTTTTTTACGGCCTCGATATGCTGACGCTGCACTTCGTCGACAGCAGGAATCATTATCTGCTGCAGTGGCTGGCGAACCTTTATATTGACTTTCCTCCTCAGGGCAAGGACTATTGAGGTTATCTTCTGCGCCATGCGCATACGCTCCATGAGCTCAACATCAGTTTCCCCAAAAGGTTCGGGAAATTTCGCAAGATGCACGCTCACCGCATCCTCACGCCGCGTGACGGCCATAAGGTCGGTATATAGTTGGTCTGCATAGAACGGAGCGAATGGCGCAAGCAGTTTCGAAACATTTTCAAGACAAGCATAAAGTGTCTGATATGCGGCAATCTTGTCCTTTGACATACCCTTGCCCCAAAAACGTTTCCTGTTCAGGCGTACATACCAGTTGCTGAGATCATCATTGACAAACTTGTCAATCATACGCCCTGCCTTTGTAGGCTCAAAGTCACTCATCGCCTCATCGACACCAGTGATAAGCACGTTGAGTTCGGAAAGTACCCAGCGATCTATCTCCGGACGCTCGCAAACCGGTATCTCCGCCTGCGAATAGTCGAAGCCATCGACGTTGGCATAGCGGCAGAAGAATGAGTATGTGTTGAACAGAGTTCCGAAGAACTTGCGCTTCACCTCCTCCACTCCGTTCGGGTCATATTTCAGGTTGTCCCACGGCTGGGTGTTTGTCATCATGTAGAAGCGCACGGCATCAGCGCCGTTCTTGTTTATCTCTGAGAATGGGTTAACAACGTTTCCTATGCGCTTTGACATCTTCACGCCCTTGGCATCAAGCACAAGTCCTGTGGATATAACGTTCTTGAACGCGACGCTGTCAAACACCATCGTTGCGATGGCGTGCAATGTGAAGAACCAGCCACGCGTCTGGTCGACTCCCTCATTTATGAAATCGGCGGGGAATGCCATTCTGCTGTCTATGGCCTCCTTGTTCTCAAACGGGTAGTGCACCTGTGCGTATGGCATGGAGCCAGAGTCAAACCACACATCTATCAGGTCTTGTTCGCGATACATAGGCTTCCCTGTATCGCTGACAAGCACAATGTTGTCAACGTATGGCCTGTGCATGTCTATGCGGTCATAGTTTTCCACAGAGTAGTCACACGGCACAAAGCCCTTGTCCTTCATAGGGTTGCTCTTCATTACGCCAGCGGCAACGCTCTTATCTATCTCATTGTAAAGTTCCTCAAGACTGCCTATGCACACTTCCTCGCGCGAATCCTTGTTGCGCCATATAGGCAGTGGCGTGCCCCAGAAGCGCGAGCGCGACAAGTTCCAGTCGTTAAGGTTCTCGAGCCAGTTGCCGAAACGCCCCGTGCCAGTGGATTCCGGTTTCCAGTTTATCGTTTTGTTAAGTTCCACCATGCGGTCCTTGCATGCCGTGGACCGTATGAACCACGAATCGAGCGGATAGTAAAGCACTGGCTTGTCTGTGCGCCAGCAGTGCGGATAGTTGTGGACATGCTTCTCTATCCTGAATGCCTCGCCAGCCTGCTTCATCTCGACGCAAAGCACTATGTTGAGGTCTTCAGCCTTTGCTGCGGCCGCCTCATCATATTTCCCGTTGGCATTGAACTCCGGTGCATACGCATTCTTCACGAAATCGCCCTCGTGCCTTGCATACAACTCCGGCCTCATGCACTTCCCGACAAACTCATCTGCCAGTTCCCCGCGCATGTAATATTTTCCCTGAAGGTCGACCATAGGGCGTGTCTCGCCATCGCGCGCCACCATGAACAGCGACGGTATGCCGGCAGCCTTTGCCACTTTCTGGTCATCCGCGCCGAACGTAGGTGCTATATGAACTATGCCCGTTCCGTCCTCTGTAGTAACATAGTCTCCGGGAATGACGCGGAACGCCTCTTCCTCCATCTCAACGAACATGTCGCTTCCTACGGAGAACACGCTGTCGCTACGCTTATCCGCCGCCGCCCTGACAAACTCCGGTGAGTTGGCGTCGAGTTTCTCAAGCGGTTTCACCCATGGCATAAGCTGTCTGAACCTCATTCCAACAAGGTCAGAGCCCTTGTAATGCCCGATGATGCGGAATGGTATCACCTTGTCTCCATGCTTGTACGCCTCGAGGTCGAGATACTCCCCGTCGGGGTTTAGGTAGGCATCCACTCGTGCTGCCGCCATGACGGCAGAAATTTTCTCACCATTGTATGGGTTGTATGTCTGCACACATACATAGTCAATCTTCGGCCCGACACACAATGCGGTGTTTGAAGGCAGCGTCCATGGCGTGGTGGTCCATGCAAGGAACACCGGCCTGCCCCACTGCGTCATCTCAGGCCGTGGGTCGGTTATGTCGAACTGAGCCGTCACCGTGGTGTCCTTGACGTCACGGTAGCAGCCTGGCTGGTTGAGCTCGTGGCTCGACAGTCCGGTGCCTGCCGCAGGCGAATATGGCTGAATGGTGTATCCTTTATATAACAGTCCTTTATTATATAGTTGTTTCAGCAACCACCACAGCGTTTCTATGTACTTGTTGTCGTAAGTGATGTACGGATTGTCAAGGTCAACCCAGTAACCCATCTTTTCCGTCAGCTCTCGCCATTCGGCGGTGAACTTCATCACATTCTCGCGGCATTTGGCATTGTATTCCGACACCGAGATATATTTTTCCGAGTCGTGGTTGTTTATGTCGGCCTTCGTTATACCGAGTTCTTTCTCAACCCCCAGCTCGACCGGCAGCCCGTGTGTGTCCCACCCTGCCTTGCGATGCACCTGGAAGCCTTTCATCGTCTTGTACCTGTTGAAGGTGTCCTTTATGGCGCGCGCCAGGACATGGTGTATCCCAGGATGTCCGTTTGCCGAAGGCGGGCCTTCGAAGAAAACGAACTGCGGGCAGCCCTCACGCTCTTCCACCGAGCGGCGGAACATGCCATTGCTGTTCCATTTCTCCAGTATATCCTCGTTTGTTTTCTGTAGGTCAAGCCCACCATGCTCAGCAAATTTCCCTGCGGCGGCAGCCTTATCGTTTTTTTCCATATATTGTATGTCCTTTTATCAAAAACAAAGTTGCGTTTTTAAGACGTGCAAAGTTAAGCAGAATAATCGACACTGCCAAAATTTTTCTTTCAAATGTTACTCTGGCTGCACATCGCGCAATGCCTTTGCAACAAGTGTGTACACGAAATAAAATTCGAGCAATGCTTGTCATTTAATTACACATAAGACCGCATTTCACGCAGGGTAGAAATCCTTTCCATAATCAACCAATCTGCAATTACGCCGTGTTTGCCCACCAATTACGCCGTGTTTGCTCACCAATTACGCCGTGTTTGCTCACCAAATACGCCGTATTTGGTTGATGAAAGATAACGAGACGCGAATTGAGGAAACAAGAAATAAAAGCCATATAACATTGATTAATGTTTGAATGCTTGTGAGTTTGAAAAAAATCTGCTAACTTTGCAAGCGAAAGCAGCGTTCCGGCTCTGTCGCTTGTGCCGCCCCACGGCAATGGTACAAGAGGAAAGTCCGGGCAGCACAGGGTGCCCCACTTCCGAAAATAGAAGTTGCTGGCAACAGCAAGCAAGGGCAGAAGAGAATGACCGCCGCGTCACGGCCATTTATGGTTGTGACACGGCAAGGGTGAGAAGGTGGTGTAAGAGACCACCGGGCGGCGGGTGACCGTCCGCGCCGTGCCCACTGGGGGCTGCAAGTTCATGTAAACCGTCGTTGAGGGTTGCCCGCCCGACTTACTCCGACGGAGGGTAGAACGCTTTAGGTGCGGGGCGACTCGCATCATAGATAGATGACAGGCACTGCGGGCTGCAATGCCCGCAGAACGGAACCCGGCTTACAGGGACACTGCTTTCTCTTTGTGAAACATCGTATCTAACAATAAAATTAAGTTCATGGAATTACCCGATTTTATGTCATACTCGGATAAATTCTCCAACGGGGAGTTTATCGACAAAGTGCAGCGCATTGCAAAGCGCGCGGGAAGTAAATTGGTTTATGGTTCGCTCCTGCTCTACTATACGATACAGAGCGACAAGGTGTCCCGCAAGGACAAGGCGATTATCATTGGCGCGCTGGGCTATCTGATCAGTCCGCTCGATGTCATACCGGATGCGATACCCATTGCGGGACTTGCCGACGACATGGCAGTGCTCGTGTATGTACTGAAGAAAATGTGGTCAATCATTTCCGATGATGTGCGCGAGAAGGCAAAGAACAAGATGCGTCAGTGGTTCGATGATGACGAGATGGAAGATGTTGACGACATCATCAACGACCACGAACATTATACCGAAGGATAACCCTTTGTAAATTAAGTAGACGGCCTGACGAAATTAAAATCGCCATGCCATCATGGACTGTGATGGCATGGCGATTTTATATCTGCGTCAGTCAAACCCGCACGCCTGCTTGCAACGATGGTCAGAACCTGTATCCGAGAGTTAAAAGAACCTGATGGCGTTTGTTGTTGACGGTGGTCACGTCCGGGACATTGTTATAACTCATCGTCTCCCCTGTGACGCTGTTCGTCAACGTCTTGCTGCTTCCGGAATATTCCATGAACGGGTGGAACTCACCATCCTGCGAGCTATACTGATATGCCAGGTCTATGTTTGTTCTGCCCACCTGATAGCCAATGCCGAAAGTGACGCGGTTTGTCGATTTCCAGTTGGTATAGTCGGTTGTTGATGAATAGTATGACCCTGGCGACCCCACAGTGCCGTCCTTGTATCCGTTCTCGTTATACATGGCGCTGACATAGTTGTAACCGACACGCAGCGCGAGTTCCGGCACCGGTTTGTATTCTGCACCGAGTTTCAGAGTGCTTACACCCTTCAGCGAATACTCCGTGTTGTCGTTCATGGCATAGTCGGAAGAACTTGAGTCGTAATATGTGTCATACCACCAGTCATATCCCTCGCCGTCGATTATGCGGTTGTCAAGCTTGCTATAGTCAGCATATTCATACGAAGCGCCGAGCGCGAGAAAGTTCCCCACGGTGTGCCCGAGTGAGATGCCGAACTTCCACGGAGTGTTGAACCTGAAATCATATTTGTCGTTCGACCTTCCATTGTCGTACGCTCCATATTTGGTGTTGTTGCTGAGTGTGGTGTAGTTCTCAGTTTTCAGGTCGTAGAACGTCGGTGTTGAGACATAAAGCCCGATGCGGAAAGGCGAGACTTCAACAGGGCGGAAGATTAGTCCGAACTTCACGTCGAAACCAGTTCCTGTGATTTGTCTGTCATCGCCTATCAAAATGTTGCCGTCTCCTATAGACTCTGAATACTCGCTGTAATTCTTATAGTGTACGTCATATACGCCGAATGTCAACCCGAGGAACACGCGGTCGTTTATGTTTCCGCTGATGTTGAAGTCGTATTCGCCTACATATCCCTTGTTGGCACGGTTCATTGCGTAACCCGTGGCATCGTATGGGTTGAAGTCGAGTACGGTCTTGCCGTTTTCCTGTATTTCGCGTGTCAGCAGTCCATTGTAATAGAGGTAGTCTATCTGGCTGTACGTCGGTGCGTCATAGCCTTGCGAGTCGAACCCCCGGATGCCTTTGTCGAGACTTCCGTGTGGATAGAACACTTCGTCGGCCTGTTTAAGGTATGACAGTTTGTTCTGCGACGCGCCGTTAAGCCGGCCCGCAGCCTTTAGGATATAGTTGAAATCGCGGCTCTTGTGGTAGTTGAATGCGAAGTTGAGGAACGACGACCTGCCCGACCTTGCACTGTACACGAAGCCTGCCTGGTCGAAACTTGCATGTGACGTGCTGCCAAAATCAAACTTTGAAGCGTCCTGCTGACTCATGAAGCCAGCGGAGATACAGGCAACGGAACGGCGGAAAAGCCCCACGCCAGCCGGGTTAGTGGATATTGTGGATATGTCTGCACCGAGTGCCTCCATCGCGCCGCCCATACCGACGTAGCGTGCCGTACCGTTTAGGTCCTGCGTTCCAGTGTTTGCATTCTCGTATGTTTCCTGAGCCGTTGCCGGCAAGGAGCATGCGATTGCCAAAGCGGCATAAACTAATTTCTTCATGGTTGAATGTATTTCTATTTTCAAAAACTACTGTATGTTACTTCTATCTCCGGCCGCCGAAGTGGCCACCGCCACCTCCGCCGCTGCGGCCACCGCCACCGAAAGAGCCTCCGCCGCCCCTTGACGAGCCACGGCTCACACCGCTGTTGAACGAGCCACGGCTGCTGTTGACAGAATTGTTGTTGCTCTCCCTCCAGTTGTTGTTTCTCGTGTTGTAAGACCCGTTGCGGTCAATCCTCTGATGGCCTGAGTATGTGTTGCGGTTTGTCCTTCCGTTGATGTTATCTGTTGAAAATGATGACGGACGGCGGCCACTGAACGAGTTTCGTCTGCCACTGAAAGAACCACGCCCGGTCCTTGCGGAAGACATGTCTGTGCGCCTGCCTGAGAAACCGCCGCGATGTCCCCTGCCGTATGAGCCCGTGCCACGCCCCGCGATGCCTGTGCCGTTGTTGTAATAGTAATATCCGCCATACCACGGATAGTAGCCATATCCATAGCCAGACCAACCACCATAATACCACGGGTCGTACCAGCCGTAATACGGTCTATACCATCCATAATAATACGGATAGCCATATCCGGAATAGCCGTACCAGTAATCATACCATCCCCATCGCGGCCACAGGTAAGGGTTGTAATAATATGGTGTATAGTAGCCAGAATACCAAGGGTCAATCCATTGATAGCCGTCGAAACGCTTCATGCGGCGGCTGTATTCGTATTCATTTTCACCGTCACCGTCATACTGTGAGCAAACGCTGTCGCTGTCCTCGCTCCCGGGATGGAACTCGATTATATCGTTGCCAACAGAATCCACGTCTATCATTTCGTAGTAACTGTTGCCCGGATGTCTGTTGTACTCATCCACATCTCTGTCCGAACCAGAATTGTAACCGGCATAGCCATTTCTCTCATAAACAGGTTGACGCACGTTCTGCTCACCCGAATTCTTCTTCGGCGTGAAATAGAGATCGTCGCTCTGCGCCTGCATGGCTATAGGCAGCAGACCTGCAATGATTGTGATAAAAATATACTTTTTCATATCCAGTTCTATTATGTTTTGTCTGTATTATGTAAGTTACAATAACGTTACATTTGCAAAAATATAATGATTTACGATGCAAATATAGGGAAAAACCCTAAACGATGATAGGTTTTTCCCTATTTTTTGTAAATTTGCAGACGTAATTTAACGTTTGACAATAAAAAAACAATTTAATATGAAATACACGGAGGTGGTTTTTGAATTTTATGATGAGGACGGGGCGGGCGTTGACGATTCCCACCTGCTTCACACGGCACGCGACATAACGGCATCGCTTGCCGGGTCTGTCGGATTCGAGAGTTTCATAGAGACAGACAATGGAATCAAGGGCTACATACCAGAAACTATGTTCCATAAAAACGCACTCGACGAAAGTCTTGAAAATTTCCACGTTGGGAACATTACGACAAAGTACTCATACCGCGAGATGGAAGACAAGAACTGGAATGAGGAATGGGAGAACGTAGGATTTGAGCCTATTAACGTGGATGGCAAATGTGTAATACACGACACCTCGCACACACCGGACATTCCTATTGGCGTGATTGACATTGTGATTGACGCGCGGCAGGCTTTCGGCACAGGAAACCATGAGACAACAAGAATGATTGTAAGCAAAATCCTCGGAATGGAAATGCGTGGGAAACACCTTCTCGACTGTGGTTGCGGAACGGGTATCCTGTCGATAGTCGCAGCAAAGTCTGGAGCAGAACGGGTGACGGCATACGACATAGACGAATGGAGCGTTGAAAACACCATTCACAATGCCGAACTTAACGGCGCAGGCGAAAAGATAGAAACTTTTCTTGGCGATGCCAACGTGCTGACGCATGTTTCAGGTGTTTTCGACATAATAACCGCAAACATCAACCGCAACACACTGATTGGCGACATGCCAAAATTCAAGGAGGTTCTGGCATCTGGTGGCACGATGATACTCAGTGGGTTCTATGAGGACGACATTGAAATGATAACCAACGAGGCTGTAACGCTCGGACTTGTTTGCGAAGGGAAAAAAGTTGAGAACGGGTGGGCGATGATTGTGCTCAAGTAGCCCTTGCATTCAGTCTATGGTAAGTTGCTGCAGGTCATAGTAACTGCCGTTGTAAATGTCCAGGTCAACATTGCCGCTGATGCCAGGCAGCCTGCCGGCATCGGTGTGCTGCCAGAATTTCCATGGGCCACCATACTCCACATTGTCAACATAATAGTGTGCTATCCAGTACGGATAGTCATCGAACACGGAGGCATCAAGATATTTGGTCTTGAACTTGTAGTAGGTATATATTATCGGTTTCACGTGGTAATGATCCTCGACTATATGAAGCCATGTCAGCACGTCCTGCTGGAAATCCTCCACAGAAACGTTCTTGGGCTTGTGTTCCACATCAAGTACAGGCGGCAAGTCGCCCTCCAGGAGTTTGACGTTATTTAGGAAAAACTGTGCCTGCTCGCGTGGACTTGAATTATTGCTCCAGAAGTGATAAACCCCACGGATGAAACCGTGTTCCCGCGCATTGTAGAAATTTGCACTGAAATTTTTATCAACACGCGAGGAACCCTCTGTGGCTTTCATAATGACGAACCTCACCGGATAACCCTGTATCGTGGCATCCTGCAGTTCCCTCCAGTCTATGTGTCCCTGATAGTGGCTTATGTCTATTCCGTGTATCTCGTAGCCTTCAGGGTAATCTGTCTCACCGTATATTGCCCTCCAGCGGAAACTGTATGGACTTATGAAGAAATAATAGAAAGCGGCAATGTATGCCACGACGACAACAAAACCACCGAGCCACCGCACCCATGCGGGCAGTCGCATGAATACAGATTTCCTCTTTCTGTGGTATCGCCTTTTCCTTGTCATTATGCCCGTCAGTGATGCAGTATGTGATTGGAAGACTTGCCCAGCCACATACTGCAAGAATCATTTCTTCCCTTGTTCGAGCAATAACGTCATCGTTGGTCTGTCGCACACTTCCTTGGGCCCCCAGAACTGTATCGGTCCCGGATAGACGAAACATGTGTTCATGGCCCATTCGCCTCTCTGCTCGGCGAAAGCTTTGTACGGTTCTCCATCGAGATCAACGAGAGCCTTGCGAATCACCGGCCTCATCTTGCCGTTGCGCCGCTCCATGTTCATCATCATTGTGATGGGCACTCCACCGGCACTCCATTCCTCCGCCGGGGCGGTGGTGTTCTTCACCACTGCCATGTATCCGGTCTTTCCGTTGGCAATTAGTTGTGCCGCGCTTGCCCCGAGTGCATAGCAATAGTCTGCATCGAAGTTGGAAGGTGCGGCGCACCGTCCTTCGTAGCCGAAGAAATGATGCAGCGCTGCGAATTTGCCGTTGAACATTCCTGTCTTGCGCCACCGTTCAAGTTTCGTTGCAACCATCGACGAGAGCAGTTTCTCAGTCTCTATCAGACTGACCATCACGTTACCGTGTGGGTCGCGGTCGAGTGCCAGTTGATGTGCCACGCTCGTCGGAAGCGAGTTAAACACAGCGAGGTTCTCATCCGACAGTTGTTGTTTCACGAAGTCTATCTGCTCAACGCGGCATATGAAGTTTGCCCCAGGCATCGAGAGTATGTCGTTCAGTTCGGCAATTAGTTTCTTTATCGCCGGGATGAATTCTATAAGCCCCTCCGGTATTATCACCGTGCCGAAGTTGTCACCTTTCTCTGCTCTTCTCGCCACAGAGTTCGCTATGTATGTCACGACATCATCGAGTGTGAGATCCTTCGCCTCCACCTCTTCCGATATAAGGCATATGTTGGGCTGCGTCTGCAGTGCGCACTCGAGTGCAATGTGCGAGGCCGACCGCCCCATCACTTTTATGAAGTGCCAGTATTTCCGTGCCGAGTTGCAGTCTCGTTCAATGTTCCCGATGAGTTCCGAATATGTCTTGCACGCCGTGTCAAAACCGAAAGACGTTTCAATCTGTTCGTTCTTCAAGTCGCCATCGATTGTTTTCGGACAGCCAATGACCTGAATACCGTAATTCCTTGCTGCATAATACTCTGCAAGGATACATGCGTTTGTGTTCGAGTCATCCCCGCCAATTATTACAATCGCCTTTATATCGAGTTCGCGTAATATCTCGAGCCCCTTCTCAAACTGCTCCTCCTTGTCCAGTTTAGTACGTCCGGAGCCAATCATGTCAAAGCCACCGGTGTTTCGGTATTCATTGGCAAATTCTTCTGTGATTTCGATATATTTATGTTCCAGAAATCCGTCAGGGCCAAGTATGAAGCCATACAGCCTGTTCTCGGGGTTTAGTTTCTTGATGGTTTCGAGAAGTCCTATTATGACATTGTGACCGCCTGGAGCCTGACCTCCGGAGAGCATAACTCCCACATTCATCCTTTCAACCTCTTCACTGTCGCACTCTTCAAACTCTATGATTGGCATTCCGTATGTGTTAGGGAAAAGAGTCCTTATTTCTTTCTGATTGTCAACACTTTGAGTTGGTTTTCCCTCCTTAATCCTTACAGCTCCGTGGAGAACATTTGGCACTTTTGGCAAATAAGCAGCACGCGCCTGCTGTAGAACATTCTTTTTCATCTTAACAAGAAATTAATAAATTAATGTCTATCCTTTTACCTATAATCTAAATACGAATGCAAAAATAATGTTTTTTTTGACAACGAGAAAGAAAAAACATCTAAAAAAAACTTATTTCGTTTTTTTTCTTGATAAAACGCTTGCACATTTTGAAATAATAACTACATTTGCAATAACGATATAACAGTAGGAACAAATTTAACATAGAAAGGAGCATTGGTTTATGACAAACAAAAGAGAATTGAAAAAGATGATTAACGATATCTGCAATGACTTGTTTGCAGAGTGCATCGCTTATTCATTATACAATGGCAAGGCCGACAACGAGAACGTAAACTCTATTCTCAAGTCAATAATAAGAATTAACAGCGACTTCGTAAAAAGGATTTCACACCTGGAACCTGGAATGGAGGCAAAGACGTACTACAACAAGTTACGCAGTGACTTCGACAAGAGCATCAACGAGGTCATTGACAATATATGCAACTTAGGATAAAGGTAAGAATTAAGAATGATAGAGAAACTCTGCAGATGGATATTATACAGACGTATGGGATGGAAAAAGGATGTTTCCGAAATCCATCCAGACAAATACATAATATGCCTTGCGCCGCATACCAGCAACTGGGACTTCCTGATAGGCCAGCTATACATGAGAGCCGAGGGGATGAAAATCAATTTCATGATGAAAAAAGAGTGGTTTGCCGGGCCACTCGGCACGTTCTTAAAGAATATAGGAGGCATCCCGGTTTGGCGGAACAAGAAGTCAAGCCTGACTGACAATCTCGCGGAGACGGCCCGGAACGAGAAAACATTCAGCCTATGCATAACACCGGAGGGAACACGCTCGAGGAATCCAGAATGGAAAAAGGGCTTCTACTTCATTGCAAAGAAAGCTGGGATACCGATACTGCTATATGCCGTTGACTATCAAAAGAAACTGATCAGATGCACGAAAACAATCGTGCCGGACGGCGATGTAGAGGCACAGATGCGCGAGATAAAACTTTACTATAAGGACATAAAGGGTAAGCGGCCGGAACTTTTCAGCATAGGAGCGGTGTCATGAAGAAGAATTTGCTATATGTTGTCATTGCAACAGCATTGCTCGCAGGCTGCGGCTCTCACAGAAGGGCTGTCAACTATCCTACGGACGTGGATATGGTTCACGGCATACCGTCAGATGCAGAGCCCACGACTGGTGCGTCAAAACGCGAATATGTGAACAGAAAATCCAACTGGGGAGTGGAATACAATGGCGAGCAATGGGTGAGGAACATGTCAAAGCCAATCCACATAACCGAAGGACTTGCCAACCGGCATTTGTCAGTTACACCAAGCCACGGCAGATACTACGACATGGGAAAGGGCAGGTGGAAGTGGCAACGCCCAGAATTGTTCTGCACCACAGAGGACTTGTTCACACAGACAATAGTAGTCCCGTACCTTATACCGATGCTCGAGAACGCAGGGGCAACGGTGTTCACATCAAGGGAGCGTGACTGGCAGCGCAATGAGGCCATAGTTGACAATGATGACCATACCCGGCAACCTTACTACACCGAGACAAACGACAACCACCCGTGGCATGACGCAGGTGTAACTGGTTTCGCATCACGGAGCGGGGATTACATCAACGGTGAGAACCCGTTCGCGGGAGGCACTGTGAGAATGGCGCGAACGTCAAACAGAAGAAACCAAAGTCTCATAACCTACAAACCAGACTTCCCCGAAGAGGGAAGGTATGCAGTGTATGTGAGTTACGCCACAATGCCCAAAAGCGTTGACGATGCCGAGTATATAGTATATCACAAGGGGAAAAAGACCGTATTCCATGTAAACCAGAAAATGGGTGGCGGCACTTGGGTGTATCTCGGCACATTCGGCTTCGAGCAGGGATGCTCGCCACGCAACTGCGTGGTTGTCACCAACGTCAGCGACAGAAACGGCGTTGTGACCTCCGATGCCATCCGATTCGGGGGCGGAATGGGCAACATTAGGCGCGGCGGCATGACAAGCGGACTGCCACGATGCCTCGAAGGCGCAAGATACAATGCGCAGTGGTCAGGAGCACCGGAAAGCGTTTACAACGCGAAGGAAGGGCAAAACGATTATGCCGACGACATAAACACGCGCTCGCGGATGACGAACTGGATAGCCGGCGGCTCATGCTATGTGCCATACATGCCGGGGCTGCGCGTGCCGCTCGAGCTCTCGCTCGCCGTACACAGCGACGCGGGCTTCCACAGCGACTGCTCGTCCGTGTTCGGCACACTGACAATCTGCACAACAGATTTCCACAACGGACTGCTCAACTCGGGAATATCAAGGAATTACTCTAAGGACTTCGCCACATCGCTTCTACATGATTCGAAACGAGACCTGAGCCACGCATTCGGCTCATGGACAGCACGCAAGCTCTACGACCGCAACTATTCGGAGAGCCGGCTGCCGGAAGTGCCGTCAGCGATACTCGAAACGTTGTCGCACCAGAGTTTCCCCGACATGAAATACGGGCAAGACCCGAATTTCAGATTTACATTCGCACGCTCCATATACAAGACTATCCTGAGATTTGTAACTGGTATGCACGACAGACCTTACACCGTTCAGCCACTGCCCCCAGATGCCTTCAGCATACAATTCGTAGGCACAAACCGCATCAGGCTGCGATGGAGACCGGTGAACGATGCGCAGGAACCATCGGCAAGACCAACCTCATACATCCTTTACACATCTGTTTCCGGAGGCGAGTTCGACAACGGGCAGCCCGTCAGCGGCACATCATGCCAGATAGAACTGCAACCCGGCATCCTTTACAGTTTCCGCGTCACGGCGGTCAACAAGGGCGGCGAGAGTTTCCCAACCGAACAACTGTCCGTTGGCTGCCATGAAGGAGCGACACGGACAGTGATGGTGGTTAACGGATTCCACAGGCTTTCATCGCCGGCAATACACGAAACGGAGAGCGAGCAGGGCTTCGACATGGCTGCCGACCCCGGCATAACATACGGCCCGACGGCTGGCTGGTGCGGTGAACAGACAGCCTTCGACAAGAGCAGCATAGGCATCATAAGTTCCACGGGATTAGGGTTCAGCGGAAACGAACTGCAAGGCAAATTCATAGCCGGCAACGACTTCAACTACGCCACCACCCACGCTGAGGCAATTTTGTCGGCAGGGAAATACAACGTGGCAAGTTGCTCGGCAAAGGCTGTGGAGAACGGAGACGTGAATATCGACAATTACTACTGCATAGACCTGCTGCTCGGACTTGAGAAAGACGACGGACACTCGCTCGTGCGGTATAAGTCGTTCAGCAGCAAGATGCAACGGCTGCTGACAGAATACACACGCAGCGGCGGGCGGCTGCTCGTGAGCGGGTCATACATTGGATCTGACATGGCAACAGATGCCGAGAAGGATTTCCTTGGCAGCGTTCTGAAGGTAAGCAACAACGGCGAGACACCGCCACGGCATTACACCGCCGTGACCGGCATGGGCATGTCATTCGACATCCACCGCACGCTGAACGAAGACCACTATGCCGCCACGTCGCCGGATGTGCTGCACCCGGTAGGCTCTGCCTTCTGCGCTTTGCTTTACGGAAACGGGCGTGCTGCCGGCGTGGCATACGACGGGCGCGACTACAAGTCGTTCGTCATGGGCTTCCCGTTCGAGTGCATAACATCACACTCAAAGCGAAACGCCGTTATGCGCGGCATACTGTCTTTCCTTATGAAGGATTAGAAACAGTCTTCGTTAAAGATAATAAACAAACAAAGATAGCGACAATGAAAATAAAGGCAAACGCTTCCGGGACAAGAAGCATCGAGGTGACGGACGAACACCTGCATACAATCGAAAAATACACGCTGCTCAAGAACCTCGTTGACAGCAACGGCATTGTGGATGAAACAGTCCTCGACAAACTGAAACTTAACGTGCGGTCAATACTCGGGTCACAGCAAACGGCAGACAAAAGTCTGCTCGACCTTTGCCTTGACGTAATCTACAACCCGTACATGAAGGCTTTCGGACTGAGAAACCTCGTGCTGCTTTACATAGAGCAGATAAAGGAAAGGGAGGAAGAGCAATAACAGAAATGCCACGACTTTCCGATTTCCTTCCCACTACTAAGAAAGAAATGCAACTCCACGGATGGGATGTCGCAGACGTGATACTGTTCTCCGGCGACGCATACATAGACCACCCTTCGTTCGGGGTGGCTGTGATAGGGCGCGTGCTGCAGAGCAAAGGCTACCGCGTGGCCATCGTCCCGCAGCCTGACTGGCACGGAGACTTCCGCGACTTCAAGAAACTGGGGCGGCCACGGCTGTTCTTCGGCATATCGCCGGGATGCATGGACTCGATGGTGAACAAATACACTGCCAACAAAAGGCTGCGGTCTGAAGACGCATACAGTCCCGACGGACGGCACGACTGCCGGCCAGAATATCCGACGGTGGTATATACCAAAATCCTGAAAGAACTGTACCCCGGAGTGCCGGTCATACTCGGAGGGATTGAGGCATCACTGAGGAGACTGACACACTACGACTACTGGCAGGACCGGCTGCGACGCTGCATACTGTGCGACAGCGGCGCCGACCTCCTGAGTTATGGCATGGGGGAAAAGACCATCGTGCGCATTGCGGAGGAAATTGAGGCTGGAAAGCACGTCAGCGAACTGCGCGACCTGCCGCAGACTGTGTTCATCGCAAGGAAAGAGGAAATACCCGGAGGCATAAACAGCGATGACATAGTGCTGCACTCACACGAGGAATGCCTGCAAAACAAAAAGGCGGAGGCCGAGAACTACATGCACATAGAGGAGGAATCCAACAAAATGCACGCGCAGAGGCTGATCCAGAAGGTTGGAAACCTGTATGCCGTGGTGAACCCGCCGTACCCGCCTATGACGACCGAGGAGCTCGACGCATCGTTCGACCTGCCCTACACTCGCCTGCCACACCCAAAATACAAGAACAAGCGAATACCGGCATACGAGATGATAAAGCACTCCGTCAACCTCCACAGAGGTTGTTTCGGTGGCTGCGCGTTCTGCACCATATCGGCACATCAGGGCAAATTCGTCGTGTGCCGCTCGAAAGAGAGCGTTATGAAAGAGGTGGAGGAGGTTGTGAAATTGCCTGACTTCAAAGGTTATATTTCCGACCTTGGCGGTCCATCAGCCAATATGTATGGTATGCACGGACGCAACCTGAAAGCATGTGAGAAATGCAAGCGTCCTTCATGTATCCACCCTGCCGTATGCGCCAACCTTGACACAAACCACTCGCGGCTGCTCGACATATACCATGCCGTTGACGCCGTGCCGCAGGTGAAGAAAAGTTTCATCAGCAGCGGGGTGCGCTACGACCTGCTGCTGCACAAGTCAAAGGACGAGAAGACGAACGAAGCGGCGCGGCAATACACACACGAACTGATTTGCAAACACGTCAGCGGACGCCTTAAGGTGGCGCCGGAACACACGTCCGACGATGTCCTGCGACTTATGCGCAAACCAAGTTTCAAACTGTTCGACCAGTTCAAGCGCGTGTTCGACAGGATAAACCGCGAGGAGAACCTGCGGCAACAGTTAATACCTTATTTCATAAGCTCGCACCCAGGATGCCGCGAGGAACACATGGCTGAACTCGCAGTTATGACCAAGAAACTGAATTTCCACCTCGAACAAGTGCAGGACTTCACCCCCACCCCCATGACAATAGCCACCGAGACATGGTACACTGGCTACGACCCATACACCCTCGAAAAAGTATTCAGCGCCAAGACACCAAGGGAGAAACTCGCACAGCGGCAGTTCTTCTTCTGGTACAAGCCAGGGGAGAGGAGGAACATCGAGAGGGAACTGCGCCGCATCGGAAGACAAGACCTCGTGAAAGAACTGTATTCAAAAAAACACTGACCATTGGAATATTGCGTAAGTGGAAAAAAAGATGTAACTTTGCAGCCGAAAATAAAAAATAAGGTATTAAGGAATGATAACTCTTTCGAACATTGCAATACAATTCGGCAAGCGAGTGCTGTACAAGGATGTAAACATAAAGTTCACCAACGGCAACATATACGGTGTAATAGGAGCCAACGGAGCTGGGAAATCGACATTGCTTAAAGTAATCAGCGGAGAACTCGAGCCAAACAAGGGAAGTGTGGAACTCGGACATGGGGAACGTCTCAGCGTGCTTGACCAGGATCACTTCAAATATGACACCTACAACGTGATGGACACTGTGCTGATGGGGCATCAGCCACTGTGGGAAAACATCAAGGAACGCGAACGAATATACAACAAAACGGACATGTCCGAGGAAGACGGAAACCGGGCCGCCGAACTTGAGGAGCAATTCGCCGAGATGGACGGGTGGAACGCCGAGAGCGATGCCGCACAACTGCTGCAGAACCTCGGTGTGAAAGAGCCTAAGCACCAGAAAATGATGTCGGAACTGTCAAACAACGAGAAAGTGCGCGTTATGCTGGCAAAGGCATTGTTCGGACACCCTGACAACCTTCTGCTCGACGAGCCTACCAACGACCTCGACCTCGACACGGTGCAGTGGCTCGAGGAATACCTAAGCAACGTTGAACAGACGGTGCTCGTGGTGAGCCACGACCGCCACTTCCTCGATGCCGTGTCAACACAGACCGTTGACATAGACTTCGGAAAGGTGACAGTGTTCTCAGGAAACTACTCGTTCTGGTACGAGTCGTCACAACTCGCGCTGCGCCAGGCACAAAACCAGAGACAGAAAGCAGAGGAGAAACGCAAGGAACTGGAAGAGTTCATACGACGCTTCTCGGCAAACGTGGCAAAGAGCAAACAGACAACGAGCCGCAAGAAAATGCTCGAGAAACTTAACATCGAGGAAATCCGCCCGTCAAGCCGCAAATATCCCGGAATAATTTTCCAGATGGAACGCGAGCCTGGAAACCAGATACTGGAGGTGCAAGACCTGAAGGCTGTGGATACCGACGGAACGGTGCTTTTCGACAAAGTCAACTTCAACATCGAGAAGGGAGAGAAAGTGGTGTTCCTGTCACACAACCCGAAAGCCATGACGGCTCTGTTCGAGATAATCAACGGCAACCGAGAGGCCGACAACGGTACATACAAATGGGGTGTTACGATAACTACGGCATACCTGCCGCTCGACAACACCGAATTTTTCAAAAGCGAACTTAACCTCGTTGACTGGCTGTCGCAATACGGCACGGGCAACGAGGTTATGATGAAGGGATATCTCGGCAGGATGCTGTTCAAGCAGGAAGAGGTGGAAAAAAAGGTCAGCGTGCTGTCCGGAGGAGAGAAGATGAGATGCATGATAGCGAGGATGCAACTGAAAAATGCGAACTGCCTAATTCTCGACACGCCAACAAACCACCTCGACCTCGAGTCGATACAGGCTTTCAACAACAACCTCATGCAGTTCAAGGGCAACATCTTGTTCGCAAGCCACGACCATGAATTCATAAACACCGTGGCCAACAGGATCATCGAACTGACACCGCACGGAACGATAGACAAACTAACCACCTACGACGACTATATCTACGACGAGCAGATAAAAGCACAGAGGGAGAAAATGTACTGACAACAAATTGGCACATTATTTGCAATACATGCTTATGACACCTTGCCGCAGGACTAATGTGGCAAGCGTGTCATACGCTTTATATTAACGAAACAATATCATCAGGACAATGGATA
The DNA here is from genome assembly GCA_900548585.1 of uncultured Prevotella sp. Taxonomy (GTDB): domain Bacteria; phylum Bacteroidota; class Bacteroidia; order Bacteroidales; family Bacteroidaceae; genus Prevotella. The sequence continues at coordinate 46,772 of URLI01000006.1, forward strand.
AGGACAAAAAGAAATTAGGAACAGAGAACGGGGAGCAGGAAGACGACTCCATGAATGAGGCATGCGGGCAGCCAATGGAAGACGAAACGGGGAACGATACCAAGGGAACACCCGACGGTGAAACTGCCGGGGAGGAGTGCTGCGATGAAAAATCACCGCTCGACAAGGCTATCGACGAGATAAAGGAACTGAAGGAACAAATGCTATACAAGGCCGCAGAGTTCGACAATTTCAGGCGCAGGACGATAAAGGAGAAGGCCGAGTTAATCCTAAACGGCTCCGAAAAGGCAGTAATGGCGGTGCTGCCTGTCATTGACGACATGGAGAGAGCCATCGAAAACGGAAAGAATACCGATGACCCACAGGTGCTGAGAGAGGGAATGGAACTGATTTACCAGAAGTTCATAAAGTCGCTCGCAAGCCTCGGTGTACAGAAAATCGAGACTGACGATGCCGATTTCGACGTTGACTACCACGAGGCAATCGCAATGGTGCCGGGGATGGGCGACGACAAGAAAGGAAAGGTGCTCGACTGCGTGCTGACAGGATATAAGCTTAATGACAAAGTGATAAGACATGCCAAAGTGGCAGTAGGACAATAAACAGCATTACTCATGGCAAAGAGAGACTATTATGAGGTGCTTGGCGTAGACAAGAAAGCATCAGAGGACGAGATAAAAAAGGCATACCGCAGGATTGCCATAAAATATCACCCGGACCGCAACCCGGGCGACAAACAGGCAGAGGAGAAATTCAAGGAGGCTGCCGAGGCCTACGACGTACTGCACGACCCCAAGAAACGCCAGCAGTACGACCAGTTCGGCTTCAACGGACCGGCAGGCATGGGAGGCTTCGAGGGGTTCGGTTCAGGAGGCGGTTTCTCAATGGACGACATATTCTCAATGTTCGGCGACGTATTCGGCGGACATGGGGGATTCGGTGGCTTCAGCGGCTTCGGGAGCGGAAGGGAATACCGCCAGCCGGCAAAGCACAGGGGCAGCGACCTGCGGCTCAAGGTGCGCCTGTCGCTTCAGGAAGTGGCAACGGGTGTCACCAAGAAGTTCAAGGTGAAGAAAGACGTTACATGTCCGCACTGCCACGGCTCCGGGGCAGAGAACGGCAGCGGCAGTGAGACATGCCCCACATGCCACGGCTCTGGCATGGAAGTGCGGACACAGCAGAGCATATTCGGTGTCATGCAGACGCAGACCGTGTGCCACACCTGTGGAGGCGAGGGAAAAGTTATAAAAGACAAGTGCCGGAAATGCGGAGGCTCGGGAGTCGTCAAGGGTGAAGAGGTCGTGGAAATATCAATCCCCGCAGGAGTAGCCGAGGGAATGGTTGTCAACGTGCCGAACAAGGGCAATGCCGGCAGGCGGAACGGAATAGCCGGCAACATACAGGTGCTGATAACCGAAGAGCAGAACGACACGTTTGTAAGGGACGGAAACGACCTGATTTACAACCTGCTGCTTGACTTCCCTACTGCTGCAATGGGCGGAAACGTGGATATACCGACCATAGACGGCTCGAAAGTGAAGATAAAGATTGAACCAGGCACACAGCCCGGAAAGACACTGCGGCTGAGGGGCAAGGGGCTGCCGGCCGTAAGTGGATATGGCAGCGGAATGGGCGACATTGTGGTGAATATAAGCGTGTATGTGCCTAAGACACTGACACGCGACGAGAAGGAAATGCTCGAGAAAATGCAAGGCAGCGACAACTTCAAGGGAGACAGTTCCACAAAGAAAAGCATATTCGAGAAATTCAGGAACTACTTCTCCTGATTTTTCGTTTTGCCAAAGCGGCATCCGAAAAATGCAAAACCACAGTTCTGCCGATTGCATACAAGACAGCAATTAAAGCGGAATTGCAATGCAAAATCGGCGAATTTGCAGACCAAAAACGGCGAGTTTGCAGACCAAAATCGGCGAGTTTGCAGACCAAAATCGGCGAATTTGCAAGCTGGCAAAATATTAAAAGGAAGGCAACAGGACATTAAATGCGAGCCAGATGGGCACAAACAGCAATACAATATTATGACATACGAGGAAACTGTGCAGTACCTGTACGACTCGGTACCAATGTTCCAGAACGTCGGTGCCGCAGGATACAAGGAGGGACTGCAAAACACTATGACGCTCGACGAGCATTTCGGACACCCACACCGCATGTTCCGGACAATACACATTGCCGGAACAAACGGGAAGGGGTCATGCTCGCACACTATAGCGGCAATGCTGCAGTGCGAAGGCTACAAGGTGGGGCTGTACACATCACCTCACCTCGTGGACTTCCGCGAGCGGATACGCATCAACGGGGAGTGCATAGGTAAGGAGTATGTAGTCGACTTCGTGGAAAAGGAGCGGGCATTCTTCGAGCCGCTTCACCCGTCATTCTTCGAACTCACCACAGCTCTCGCATTCAAGTATTTCGCAGACCGGCGCGTTGACATTGCCGTGATTGAGGTTGGAATGGGCGGACGGCTCGACTGCACAAACATCATAATTCCTGAACTGAGCATAATAACCAACATATCGCTCGACCACACGCAGTTTCTCGGTGACACGACGGCAAAGATTGCCAAGGAGAAGTCCGGGATAATAAAACGCGGCACGCCAGTTATAATCGGCGAGGCAGACAACCAGACGAGACCTGTGTTCGATGCCGTGGCAAAAGAGAAAGGCGCGCCCATAACATACGCCGAGGAGGGCAGCTATGATGAATTCGACGACATTGAGTTTGAGCTGAAAGGCGGTTACCAGAACAAGAACCGCACGACTATACTCTGTGCCGCACGGCAACTCGGCATACCGCGCGCGTCAATAGCAAAAGGCATGGCAACTGTGTGCGAGGCGACCGGACTGAAAGGAAGGTGGCAGACGCTCGGCACCGAGCCGCTCGTGATATGCGACACGGGACACAACGCAGGGGGGTGGGAATATCTCGCCAAGCAGATACGGCAGGTGAAGTGCGGCACACTGCGCATAGTGTTCGGGATGGTTGACGACAAAGACATTGACACCGTAATGGCAATGCTACCGGAAAACGCCACCTACTACTGGACACAGGCATCAACGAAACGCGCCGTGAACTGCCGCGACATAATGGACAAAGGAAAGAGGTTGAATCTCGAAGGAACGCCCTACCCCAACGTTGACGCTGCCTACCGGGCAGCACTGGAAGAAGCGTCCCCTGCGGATTTCATCTTCGTTGGAGGCAGCAGTTACGTCGTTGCCGACCTGTTGTCTGGAGAAATTTAATGCATGACACCAAAATATAAATGATGGCGAATGCCAGAAGGTATGTCGCCATCATTTTTTAACGTATTTTTTAATACTTTCTATTGTAATTCTCAACTTTTTTTGCTTACTTTGCAAATAAGTTTACTAACCATCAAATTATTGAAGTGATGAAGAAAGACGAGACACAATCATTGTGTGGCCTGAAACGCTCAGACTTCCAGACCACGATAAACGGCAAGAACACCGATTTGTATATACTGAAAAACAGCGAGGGCAGTGAAGTAGCCATAACAAACTACGGAGGCGCCATTGTTGCAGTGATGATGCCAGACAAAGACGGGAACATGGCAAACGTGGTGCACGGATACAGCAACATAGACGAAATGAAAGACAGCAAGCAGCCATTCCGCTCAACACTCGTCGGACGGTTTGCCAACCGCATCGGCAAAGGCACATTCCAACTGAACGGCAAGCATTACCAACTGCCGGTGAACTGCGGAGGCAACATGCTGCACGGGGGGAACGAGGGATTCCACAGACGTGTGTGGGACGCATTCCTGATGAATGACAACACGCTGGTTCTGAACTACACATCACCCTATCTTGAGGAGGGCTTCACCGGAGAAGTGAAGACAACTGTGGTGTATAGCCTGAGCGACTCAAACGAACTTGCCATCGGGTATATGGCAACAACTAACAAAAAGACCATCATAAACCTGACAAACCATGCTTATTTCGCTCTTGATGGAACTGGCGGCACGGAGTCGTCGATAGACAAAATCGAGTGTGAGATAAATGCCGATTTCTACCTTCCGGTTGACAGCGACCTTCTGCCTACGGGCGAGATACTGAAGGTTGACGGCACGCCTTTCGACTTCCGCAAGGCAAAACCAATAGGACAGGACATAAATGCCGACAACGAACAGATACGTCGCGGCGGCGGATACGACCACTGCTTCGTACTGAACAAGAAAGAGGAAGGCGAACTGGCGTTGGCCGCACGCATAAAAGACCCGGGGACAGGACGCACGATGGAGATATATACCACGGAGCCGGGCATGCAGGTTTACAGCGACAACGAGGAGTGCTGCGGCGATGGAAAGCCATGCGGGACATTCCCACGGCGGTCTGCCATCTGCTTCGAGGCACAGCACTTCCCCGACTCGCCAAACCGCCCATATTTCCCGTCGGTGGTGCTGCGCCCGGGACAACAGTACAAACAGAAGACAATATACAGGTTCGGGGTGGAAGAATGACGATGACGGGATAGCAAAACGCACAATATGCGAGTGCACGCCACAGATAAAAACGGGGACATCACAGCCACAGCAGCAATGATGTCCCCGTCATATACAATGGCGCACGGGCATCCATAGCACCACCCATGTATCCCACGCTAAAACACACGCATAAAAGCATTTAACCAAAATAGGTCATTACAACACGGATTTTCCCATTCCGCATTGTCAACCCGTTCTCCCGGCTGCTTGCAGCCACTTGCCGGATATACATGCGCCATATATGCAAAAGGAGGAAAAAGAGTAAACACAAAAAAAATAAGTCCATAAAAATTACCTTATAAGCAAGTTTATTGTTAACTTTGCAGACAAATATATTTTAATATTTTATGGACTGGCTGATAAATCTATTTACTACAACAGACTCTGTTGCACACATCGTACTTTTGTACTCAATTGTAATCGCCACCGGCGTACTGCTCGGCAAGATAAAAGTCGGTGGCATATCACTCGGAGTCACTTTCGTACTATTTGCGGGAATCCTTGCAGGACATGTCGGCTTCACCGCGCCGTCAAACATCCTCACGTTCATCCAGGAGTTCGGGCTCGTGCTTTTTGTCTTTATGATTGGTCTGCAGGTTGGGCCAAGTTTCTTCGAGGGCTTCGGTGCATCAGGACTGAAACTAAATGCACTCGCAACAATAACAATCATACTCAACGTGGTCGTGATGTTTGCGTGCTATTTCATTTTCTTCGACACTTCAGACCCAAATAACCTTCCAATGATGGTGGGAACACTCTACGGCGCAGTTACCAACACGCCTGGTCTCGGTGCCGCCAACGAGGCTCTATACAGCGTGTTCACTGACGTGAAGCCACCACAGATTGCATCTGGATACGCATGCGCCTATCCGCTCGGTGTCATTGGAATAATAGGCTCCACTATACTCATAAGGTATATATGCAAGATTAAACTTGACAAGGAGGAAAAAGAGCTTGAGCACAACGAGAACGACAACGCCAACGTGAAGCCGCAAAAGATGCACCTTCAAGTGACAAACAAATCACTCGACGGCAAGCCACTGAAGCAGGTGCACCGCTTCCTAAACCGTGACTTCGTATGCACGAGAATATTGCACGAAGGACATGTCAGCATCCCGAACCGGGACACGATATTCCACATCGGCGACCAGTTGCTCATAGTTTGCGCGGAGGCTGACGCAGAGGCAATAACGGCTTTCATCGGGCCGCAGATAAACGTGGAATGGGAAAAACAAGACATGCCGATGGTAAGCAAGAGAATACTCATAACACGCCCGAACATAAACGGCAAGACACTTGTTGACCTGCACATGTCGAGGGTTCACGGTGTCAACGTAACAAGGGTGACGCGCCAGGGCATGGACATATTTGCCAGTGCCACACTGCCGCTGCAGGTTGGCGACCGCATAATGGTGGTTGGCCCGGAGGATGCCGTGAACCACGTTGCCGACATGATGGGCAACTCCATACGCCGGCTTGACGCGCCAAACATCGCAACGATATTCATCGGAATAATAATCGGCATATTGTTCGGCTCGATGCCCATCGCAATACCGGGAATGCCAATACCATTGAAACTCGGCATCGCCGGCGGCCCGCTCATAATAGCGATACTGATAGGCAGGTACGGCTACAAGGTTCACCTTGTTACCTACACCACTACATCGGCCAACATGATGCTGCGCGAAATAGGCCTCGTGCTTTTCCTCGCCAGCGTCGGCATAAAGGCCGGGGCTGGCTTCTGGAACACTGTTGCCGAGGGAGACGGCCTGCTGTATGTGCTCACAGGATTTTTAATAACGGTATTGCCCATATTAGTCACAGGCACTCTGGCACGCGTGAAATTCAAACTGAACTATTTCACAATAATGGGAATGATGGCCGGTACATACACTGACCCTCCAGCACTGGCATACGCCAACTCGACATGTTCGAAGGGCGCTCCCGCCGTTGGGTACTCGACAGTATATCCGCTTAGCATGTTCCTTAGGATCTTTACCGCACAGACCATTGTGCTGGTATGCTGCGGGCTGTGATGCAGGGCGAACGGAAATAACCATAGGATAAGAAATGATTTTATAATGTTAGATGAACTTTAAAAAACTTATATAAATAATACACGATGAGGAAATACTTTTTGATGATGACAATGGCGTTTGCCAGTACCGTGATGTTTGCACAAGGGGCAAAGAACATCAAGATAAACGAGGTGCTGACAAACAACATTGCCAGTCTGCAGGATGATGTCGGCAGACGCCTTCCATGGCTTGAACTTGCCAACACGTCGTTCTCGACATACAACGTGCGCGGTATGTTCATAACGACCAACAGGAAAGTGCTTGACACCGGTCTTTCCGCGCCAGAGCGCATGAGACTCATGAGCATCATACCCAGCGGAGACGAAAGGACATTGATGAAGGGGCAGCAGCACCTCGTGTTCTTCCTGAACTCCTACCCTGCGGCAGGCACCACCCACCTCAAATCAAGTGTTAACGCCGGGAAACCGACATGGGTGGCACTGTACGATGGCAATGGCATAGACCTCATAGACTCCGTGACGGTCCCCGCGCTCGGTGAGAACATGTCGTATGCCCGGGTAAAGGACGGTTCAAGCCAATGGGAAGTGAAGAATGCGGAGGCAGTGACTCCCCAGACAAAGAACCACATCGGTGTCAATGAGTCGAAAGTGGCAAAACTAAAAACAGATGACCCATACGGCATCGGAATAACAGTGCTTTCGATGGGGATTGTTTTCGCATGTCTTACGTTGCTGTATGCGTTCTTCACGATTTTCGGGAAATATGTTGTTGCAAAGAAACGGGAAAAGAAAGCAAGGCCCAAAATAAGCAAATACCCGAATACGGCCACGGCACAAGATAAACTGCCACACGACGCAATGCCAAACGATGCGGAACTGGCTGTGGCGGTGCTTGCCGTGAACGAAGAGATGGCAACATACGCCGCAGTGATAGCCCTGGCTCTGAAACAGTATAATGACGACATACACGACGATGAGCCAGACGTTATAACAATAGCCCCGCACGACACAAGGTGGGGCAACTCGCTGAATGCATTCAGTAACTTTTCATAATGACAAAAAAACAAACAAAATAAAAAACAAAAAACAATGAGCAGTTATCAGTACAAAGTGAACGGAGTTGAATACGAAGTGGAGATACAGGATATTGAAAACAACATAGCACGCGTTTCGGTGAACGGCAAACGGTTTGAGATAGAACTCCCGGAAACCATGAAAGCGCACGACACGGTGAAAAAAGAGACAAAGACCAATGTCGCAAAGAAACCTGAAGTGAGTACGAAGCCTGTGGCAAAACCAGAACCAGGAAAGAAGACAGAAAGCAAAGGCATGAAAGTGACAGCACCACTGCCAGGGACTATAACGGAGGTAAAGGTTACCGTCGGGCAGAAAGTGAAGGAAGGAGACACCGTAGTGATACTCGAGGCTATGAAAATGCAGAACAATATCGAAGCAGAAATATCCGGGACGATAACCGAAATACATGTAAGTCAGGGAGACACCGTGATGGAAGGGAAACCTCTCGTAACAATATGCTAACTGAAAAGACAAGCAACAAATGGGATTTACAGATTTCATAGTTAACAATTTCAACGAATTCCTGTCATACACGGGGTTTGCCAATGCCACGATACCAAACATAATTATGATTGTCGTAGGGGCTTTCTTCATCTGGCTTGCCATAAAGAAAGACTTCGAGCCACTGCTGCTCGTACCCATCGGCCTTGGTATCATTCTCGGCAACATCCCGTTCCGCACAGATGCCGGACTGGAGATAGGACTGTATGAAGACAACTCCGTGCTAAACATTTTCTATCAGGGAGTACGCGAAGGCTGGTATCCTCCGTTAGTGTTCCTCGGCATTGGAGCAATGACGGATTTCTCCTCCCTGATAGCAAACCCGAAATTAATCCTAATAGGAGCCGCCGCACAGTTTGGCATATTCGGGGCATACATGACAGCACTGGCACTGGGATTCGAGCCGAACCAGGCTGCCGGCATAGCAATTATAGGCGGTGCAGACGGCCCAACGGCAATATTCCTCTCGTCGAAGACCGCACCCAACCTTATGGGAGCAATCGCCGTGTGCGCATATTCATACATGGCACTGGTGCCTGTGATACAGCCGTTCATAATGAAACTCATGACAACGAGCAAGGAACGGCTGATACGCATGAAGTCACCGCGCAACGTGTCGCAGACGGAGCGCATCCTGTTCCCGATAATCGGACTGCTGCTCACCACGTTCATTGTACCGTCCGGACTGCCACTGCTCGGTATGCTGTTCTTCGGAAACCTGCTGAAAGAGTCTGGCAAGACGACACGCCTCGCCAAGACTGCCGGCTCTGCGCTAAACGACATCGTGGTTATACTGCTCGGACTAACTGTGGGTTGCTCAACACAGGCAAGCGAGTTCCTGACAATGAACACCATATTTATCTTCTTCATAGGCGCGTGCGCATTCATCGTTGCCACGGCGAGCGGTGTGGGATTTGTAAAGCTCATGAACCTTTTCCTGCCAAAGGACAAGAAGATAAACCCGCTCATAGGAAACGCTGGCGTGTCCGCCGTTCCTATGTCTGCACGCATATCAAACAATGTGGGACTGGAATACGACCGCCGCAACTTCCTGCTGATGCACGCCATGGGCCCCAACGTGGCAGGCGTGATTGGCTCCGCTGTTGCAGCTGGCGCGCTGCTCGGTTTCCTTAAATGACATTGATATGGAACTCCCAAGCATTGCAATCATAGACCACAACACGCTGTCGGTAATCGGACTTAAGCATATACTACAGGACGTGCTTCCGATCGTAGATGTCAAGTCGTTCTTTTCATTTGAAGAGTTCGAGGCGGCAGATGACAAAACATTCGCACACCTGTTCGCCTCAATGAATGTCGTGCTTGAAAACCGGCGTTTCTTCCTTGGGCATATACGTGAGACAATAGTGCTTACGACCTCTCCGAAATCGAATATGAGCGGTTTCAAATGTATATGTATCAACGTCCCGGAAAAGCAGTTGATAAAATCTATACTAACACTGCACAGCGGAGGGCATCCACATGGGGCAAACCTTCCTCCGCTTCCGGAAAACATGTGCAAGAAAAACCTCACCGACCGTGAGCAGGAAGTGATGTCGCTTATAGTTCAGGGATTCATTAACAAGGAGATTGCCGACAAACTTAATATTGGGCTTACGACGGTGATAACCCACCGGCGAAACATAATGGACAAACTCGGTATGAAGAGCGTGTCGGCGCTGACGATATATGCCGTGATGCACGGATACGTTGATATAAAGGACATATAAGGTAAGCATCCAGTATTTTACATCTTCCGTGAAAGACGTAAAATACTGTATGCTTACGTTGCTCAGGGTTGTTTTTATGGCATTATTTACCCACGCAGAAATCACGAAATATGGAATGGAGAACCTCATCGGATGTTATAATACCCTTTCCTGTTATTTCCGATAGAGTGTGCAGAACCATACGGAGATCTTCTGCTACGAGATCACCACTAATGCCATTCTCAAGTGATTTTATAGCATCTGAGATTTCGACATGGGCCTTTAACAAAGCATCATAATGCCTTGCAGATGTAATGATTACGTCATTCTCTGTAAATTCCGGTATGTTTGTTGAGTTGAATATTTGTTCCTCAAGGTTTTCTATTCCGATGTCTTTCTTTGCAGATATTTCCACATAAGAAATATATGATGAAAGTTTACTGCCTATTTCGAATGACATCGGATTTTTGTCTATTTTGTTCCTTACAATTATCAATGACTTGCCTTCCGTTCGTTTCAACATTTCCTCGAAATCTTTGTTCTCAGGCCGTTCATCAATCACCCACAAAACAATCCTTGCCTTTTCTATGGCTTTGTAAGTACGGTTTATCCCGATTCTCTCTATTTCGTCTGTTGTCTTGCGTAATCCAGCGGTGTCAATAAACCTGAACTGCACACCTTTTATTTCCAAAGTATCCTCGATGGTGTCGCGCGTTGTACCATGAATGTCGGAAACAATGGCACGCTCATCCCCAATCAACCTGTTGAGCAATGTCGATTTACCCACGTTGGTATTTCCGATTATAGCCACAGGAATACCATGTTTAATTGCATTGCCGGTCTCGAAAGAAAGTACAAGTTTTTTTATCTTAAAGTCTATTTCCCTTGCCAATGAAAGGAGTTCGGAACGGTCTGCAAATTCTATGTCCTCATGGTCGGAGAAATCAAGTTCCAACTCGAGAAGCGATGTCATTTTCAGCAACTTCCCTCTCAATGCAAGAAGTTCTGACGAAATGCTCCCACGCAGTTGTGCCAATGCCATTCTGTGTGTTGTCGCATTTGTCGAGGCTATGAGGTCTGCCACTGCCTCAGCCTGTTCAAGGCCAATTTTGCCGTTTAGGAAAGCCCTCTGCGTGTATTCCCCCGGCATTGCCTGGCGACACCCTTTCGTTATTAGCGTCTCTACAATCTTGCCTGCAATATACCGCGAACCATGACAAGAAATTTCAACGGAATCCTCACCGGTATAACTGTGTGGCGCACGGAACACACTTACCATTACATCATCAATGACATTCCCGTCTGCATCAAGGAAATCAGAATGCCGTACTGTATTTGCAGGGGTGTTTATGGAAATGCCATCGCATACGGCACATGCGATTTTCACAGCATAGTCACCACTTATTCTGATTATACACAAAGCCCCACCCGTGGCTGTTGCAAGAGAGCATATCGTATCGTTACCGCTCATTGGCATATATATTATATTGAATCAATGGCTTCCTCCAGCGTTTCGAGGTCACTTTCTTTTGTTGCCCATGAAGTCACGAATCGGCACAAGGTATTGCCAGCATCGATTTTCTCCCATGTCTCAAAGGCGACATGACGCGCGAGCTTCTCCATCTGAACATTCGTCAGCACAACAAACTGTTGGTTGGTTGGGGACTCCTCTAGCGCAAAACCAGCATCAGAGAAAATCTTTCTCAGGCGCATTGCCATATTGCAGGCATTACGTGAAATTTCAAAATACAGTCCGCCAGTAAACAAAGCATCAAACTGGACACCGACAAGACGGCTCTTTGCAAGCAATGCGCCATGCTGCTTAATGATTGAAAAGAAATGCCTTGGAACATTATTATTGGTAAAAACCACCGCCTCTCCACAAAGTGCCCCGACCTTTGTTCCACCAATATAGAAAACATCGCAGTGCCTTGCAAGCCACGGAAGGTCAAAATCGCATGCGTCGGACGTTAGACCATAACCTAATCTCGCCCCGTCAACAAACAAGGGAATATTGTAATTCTTGCATACGATGTTGATGTCCTCCATCTCGGCAGCACTGTATATTGTGCCAAGTTCCGTTGGGAAAGTGATATACACCATTCCTGGCCACACCATATGGGCACATGTTGGATCTGCATGAAATCTCTCCAAAAAGGCCGACAAGTCACCAGCATCCATCTTTCCCTTGTGCGAAGGTAGCGTTATCACCTTATGTCCGCTTGCTTCAATTGCCCCGGATTCATGCACGTTGATGTGTCCGGTCTCAACAGAAACAACACCTTCATACTGCTCAAGCAAGGCGTCAATCACTGTGGCGTTGGTCTGTGTCCCGCCAACAAGAAAATACACGCCTGCATCTTCCAATCCGCAAGCCTCGCGTATTTTCTTCCTCGCCCTTTCGCTCCATTCGTCAAAGCCGTATGATGCGCTCTGGCTTTCGTTTGTGTCAAAAAGAGATTGGAGCACACTTGGATGTGCTCCATTATTATAATCGCTTTCAAATGAAATCATATAATGTCTCTCGTTTTTGTAAACTATATTCTGTCCAGAACAAGTTTTATAAGGTCGTCGATACTGTTCTTGTAACTTGTATTAGCCTTCTTTGCGAGCCGGTTTGCGATAACCATGCAGCATGTTAGAGCCTTGTGTCCGAGCAGTCGTGACAACCCTGCCACTGCGGAACTCTCCATCTCGAAATTTGTTATGCGCAGGCCATCACGCTCGAATGCCTCCACCTTATCATTCTGCTTTGGATCGGCAAGTGGAATGCGCAGTTCCCTGCCCTGTGGCCCATAGAACCCGCCACATGCTATAGTGACACCACGCACCATATCCTTTTGTGCGATACGTTCTATGAGTTCTGCATCAGCATCAATGACATACGGGGCACAAAGTTGTGGACTCCAGTTCATGTGTTCAGTAAAAGCCTTTTCAAACTCAAGATCGCACACGTCGTTTCTGCCAGCATAGAAATTAAGCAGCCCGTCGAATCCTATACTCTTGACAGAAGCGATGAAAGTGCCAACCGGCGTGTTTGGCTGCAGACCTCCGCAAGTACCTACCCTGACTATTGTGAGTTGCCTGTGTTCCGGTTTTTCCTCGCGTGTGTTGAAATCTATGTTTGCAAGCGCATCCAGTTCGTTGACTACGATGTCTATGTTATCACAGCCTATACCTGTGCTCTGAACAGTTATCCGTTTGCCATTATATGTGCCTGTGACAGATTTGAATTCACGGTTTTCAACCTCGCATTCTCTATTCTCGAAATGTTTTGCAACAGTCTCCACACGTCCTGGGTCACCAACAAGTATAACCTTGTCTGCCAACTGTTCCGGTTTAAGATGAAGGTGGAATGCACTGCCGTCCGGGTTGATTATCAACTCCGATTCTGGAAAATACTTTTTTGTCATGTTCTTTAATTTTATTTGATTAATAAATTTTCCGTATTTCTTATTGATTTCTCCAAAATACGTTTTTCTCTTTCTCCTTTTATAATTTCCTGTTCGAGTGTTGTTATTTCCTCTGATATTTTCCTTTGTGCCGTTTTGGCCGCAGAAGCATATTTCTCACGCTGTATTCGAAGTCTGTTGACATCACTGCCAAGTTTCTTCACTATGGTCTGAAGACGTCTGAACTCATTTGCATTTGACGGTGATTTGAATTGACTAACGCTTGTATATGTAACATTGTCATTTACGATGAATGATATAGCATTATCGTTATCAGCACTTTTCTTACTTTTGACATCAGTTGCAATACGTTTCATTGCCGCATTCCTCTCCGTTCCATCGCCCCACGTATCCTTAATGCTTGAAATCCTTGCAAGACTTCTAAGTTTCTCATTCGAGAGTTCACTCACATCATACGATTGACTGCTGTTAGGCAACAGCGTATATATGCAAACCGTGCCCTCTGGCTGATGCCGATCGGTGACTAACCATGCGATAGAGTCTGTTTCGTCTTCTGCGTACAGATAATCGTTATCGAATGAATTGAAAGGCAATCCGATATTCTGTGGTTCGAGGAGTGATCCGCCGTCGGAATCATAACGTGTCACAAAAATGTCATATCCCCCAAGCGAAGTCTCTCCCTTTCCTGCAAAATACAATGTTGTGCCATCAGCCATGAGGAAAGGATAATCCGCATTGCCTATTTCGGTGAGTTCCTGCGGCTCTGTCCACTTGCCTGCCAGCCTGTCAGAAACATATATCCTCGAGATTCCGGCTGTGTCACGCCTTGAGAAGTATTTCTTGTCTATGAAATCGTTCTCGAAAGAAGTTCCGTTCTCGCTGTCTTCAAGTTTCCCACACTCCGAAGACAAAGGAATACGACTTATGAATTCGTCCTTCGAAACGACAACACTATCTACAATGACAACCTTTCGGACAGAAGTGAGCATATTCTCAAACATAAGTTCTGACGCCGTTGGTTTCCTGTAATCAACGGTGAACTTGCGATTATGCGATTTCTTCCTGCCCTTCTGTGCCATTGAAGGCACGGCTATGAGCAACGACAACACGACAATAAATACCCTCGTAGGCATCTGTTTTTTTTTAAGAAAGCAGTTTATCAGCCATTGCGGCAGCGGCGCGCCGGCCGTCTCCCATGGCAAGTATAACAGTTGCTCCGCCACGAACGATGTCACCACCGGCAAACACATCCGGGCGTGAACTTTGCATTTGTTCGTTGACAACAATTGTGTTCTTCCTTCCGAGTTCAAGTCCCTTTATCGACTTTGGTACAAGAGGATTGGGGGAAACACCGACTGCCACTACCACCTGATCGACATCTATTGTGACTGTTTTTCCTTCAACAGGTACCGGCTTACGGCGACCACTTGCATCAGGCTCACCAAGTTTCATAACCTGTAGCACAGCCTGCTTCACCGCCCCACTCTCGTCGGCGATATATTCTATCGGATTGTGGAGCGTGAGGAAGTTTATCCCCTCTTCCTTGGCATGTTTCACCTCTTCGAGACGGGCTGGCATCTCCGCCTCAGAGCGACGGTATACCAACGTGACGTTTGCACCAATGCGCTTTGCTGTCCTGCATGAGTCCATCGCTGTGTTTCCTCCACCAACGACAAGCACGTTAGTGGCAGGATTGATCGGTGTGTCGGCTTCGGGATTGGCTGCATCCATCAGATTTACACGCGTGAGATACTCGTTAGACGACATTATGTTTATGGCATTCTCTCCTGGTATGTTCATGAAGTTTGGCAGACCTGCACCAGAGCCAACGAAAATTCCCTTGAAATTCTGTGCATTAAGTTCTTCAATGGAGATTGTCTTTCCAACGATAACGTCTGTCAGGAAATGTACGCCCATTTTTTCAAGGTTTTCTATCTCAACGTCAACAATTCGGTTGGGAAGACGGAACTCCGGGATGCCGTATTTCAGCACGCCACCAATCTCATGCAAAGCCTCGAATACATACACGTCAAATCCTTTCTTAGCCATATCTCCTGCAAAACTCAGTCCCGACGGCCCGGAACCTACCACAGCAACCTTTATCCCGTTGCTTTTTGCAATCTCTGGCAATGAGATGTTCCCGCTCTCGCGCTCATAATCGGCAGCGAAACGCTCAAGGTATCCTATTGCAACGGGTTTACCACCACTCTTCAGGTGTATGCACTTGCTCTCACACTGTTTCTCCTGTGGGCATACACGTCCACAAACAGCAGGCAGTGCTGACGTGTCTTTCAACACCTTTGCAGCAGCAAGGAACTGCCCGCGCTCTATATTCTTAATGAATGAAGGAATGTCAATGCCAACTGGACATCCATCAACACATGTAGGTCTTGGACAATCGAGGCATCTTTTTGCCTCGTTGACAGCCATCTCGCTTGTCAATCCGATGTTGACTTCCTCAGTTCTTGTCGTTGCACGATACAAGGGGTCAAGCTCCGGCATGACAACGCGCTCCATCGCCATTCTGTCCTTGGGCTTCATGCTCTTGCGCAACTCCATACGCCAAGCCGATTTCTTGTCCGTAAGTTCTTCTATTGTTTCGTCCGTAGGCTTGTTGTCCATAACTGGCTGGCCACAAGACTTTGGTTTCGTTTCATCCTGCTCTTTTAAACTGTGGGCATTGCTTTCAAAACGATTAAGTTCTTCCTTTTCTTCCCGCTTGAAAGTACCCATGCGTTTGAACATTTCGTCCCAGTCAACCAAGGCACCGTCAAACTCAGGGCCATCGATGCACACGAACTTTGTCTTACCACCGATTGTGAGTCGGCAGGCGCCACACATTCCCGTGCCATCAACCATTATAGTGTTGAGCGACACGTCTGTCGGTATGTTATATTTCTGTGTGAGTAGACAGCAGAACTTCATCATTATCGGAGGTCCGATGGCAAATGCCTTGTCAATCTTCGGCTCCTGTTTTATGAATTTCTCCATACCTACCGTCACAACTCCTTTCTCGCCGTATGATCCGTCGTCGGTCATTATAATCAGTTCGTCAGAAGATGCCCTCACCTCATCCTCAAGTATGATAAGATCTTTGCTGCGTCCTGCTATAACAGACAGCACCCTGTTCCCGGCAGCCTTGAGTGCCTTGATTATTGGCAGCATCGGTGCAACGCCGACACCGCCTCCCGCACAAAGCACTGTACCGAAATTCTCGATATGCGTAGGGTTGCCGAGAGGTCCGACAACATCTGTTACATAGTCGCCAACGTTAAGGTTGCACATTTTCACGCTTGACAGCCCGACTTTCTGCACAACGAGCGTTATCGTACCTCTCTCAACATCGGCATCAGCAATGGTAAGTGGCATGCGTTCCCCTCGTTTGCCTACCCTTACTATAACGAAATTGCCTGCCTTGCGGCTTTTGGCAATAAGAGGAGCCTCAACCTCGAACAAGAACACTTTTTCCGAGAATTGCTTCTTGCTAACTACCCTGTTCATAATTAAATTTTGTTTTTAATATTAGAATATAAGGTTATTTATTTTTCGTCAATCAATCTATCATATCAAAACCGGTGTATGGCACGAGAGCCTTCGGTATGCGTATGCCTTCCTCCGTCTGGTTGTTCTCAAGCAGTGCCGCAACTATGCGTGGCAACGCGAGGGCAGAGCCGTTGAGGGTGTGGCACAGTTCCGTCTTCTTAGTTTCACTGTTGCGATAGCGACATTTCAGCCTGTTTGCCTGATAATTGTCGAAATTACTTACAGAAGAAACTTCGAGCCAACGTTTCTGTGCTTCCGAATAGACCTCGAAGTCATAGCATATTGAGGATGTGAACGACTGGTCGCCGCCGCATAACAGCAGTATGCGGTATGGCAGTTCGAGTTTTTTCAACAATCCTTCAACATGCTCCAGCATCTCTCTGTGACTTTCCTTCGAGTGGCTCGGCTTGTCGATACGCACTATCTCTATCTTTGAGAACTCATGCAGACGGTTGAGCCCGCGCACGTCTTTGCCGTAGGAACCTGCCTCGCGGCGGAAGCATTCTGTATATGCACAGTTCTTTATGGGCAAGTCCTTCTCGTCAATTATTACGTCGCGGTAAATATTCGTAACTGGGACTTCCGCAGTGGGTATCAGATATAAATCGTCAACCTCGGCATGATACATCTGTCCCTCTTTGTCAGGCAGTTGTCCCGTGCCATATCCCGAAGCGGCATTCACTACTGTTGGAGGAATTATCTCAGTATATCCAGCATTGCGCGCCTCGTCAAGGAAGAAATTGATCAGCGCTCTCTGCAGACGAGCCCCCTTGCCAATATATAAAGGAAAGCCTGCGCCAGTTATCTTAACGCCGAGGTCAAAGTCTATGATGTTGTATTTCTTAGCAAGTTCCCAGTGGGGAAGACGTGCCTCGGCAACGTCCGGGTTGACATTCCAGTTGCCAACGTTGTCGCCATCACGGCACTCACAGAGGTTGCTCTTGACAACAAGGTTATCCTCTGCGGATTTACCCTCCGGCACTTCATCATATGGAATGTTCGGTATCTGACACAGTAAATCGTTAAGATACTCCTGTGCGTTGTTCATCTCGGCCTCAAGTTCCTTGTTTGTCTCCTTCATCCTGGACACATTCTCTTTTATGACGGCAGCCTCCTCTTTCCTTCCCTCTTTCATCAGCGCACCTATCCTTGCAGCCATCTTCTTCGCTTCAGACAGGCTGGCATCCAGTTTCTGCTGTGCCTCACGGCGGCGTTTGTCTGTATCGAGTACTTCCTTTATGGTCTTCTCGGCATTCTTGAAATGCTTTTTGTTCAGACCACATATAACACGCTCTGTTTCTTCACTTATAAGTCTTAGAGTAAGCATAATCTATTCTTGTTTATGACATAATCTTGTAACAGATGCAAAAGTAAGAATAATATTCCGAAACTCCAAGACTTGCATGTTTTAATTTGGTCATGAAACGCCGATACATTCTTATTCATAATCCAACCGTCCGCCACCTGCCAATTTGTTCTGCTGCATTTATTCTAAAGCTGGGATTGGCGGGAAAGATGCGCGTTAGTGTTTGTAACTATTCAGCAATAGCCATACGCCACCTCCCATCCTACAATGATAGGATGGTGCTGATGGCATTGAGTTGTGACTGATGGTTCTTCCATGCAGTGTCTGAGATGGAATGTATGGCAAAGAAAGCAT
>URLI01000007.1 GCA_900548585.1 uncultured Prevotella sp.
GGAAAGTCAGGGCTTTGTGAGTTTTTTAGAGTTTGGGGTGTTTTGACACACCCTCTTTTGCTTTCCGTTTGATATGCTTTCGCAGCGCGACTACTTGTAATCCTTCGCTGTGAGTTTCGTCTCATACAGGATCATACCCTTGCGGCTTGCCGAATGGTAGGTGTAGGCGAAATTGAATCCCGCATCCTTATACACGAGGTTGTTTGTGTTGCGCTTCAACTCGTCGATTAGTGCCGGCCGCGCGTTGTGATCGTTCAGTATTCCAACACTGTCTGCTTTGGAACGCAGCGAGAAATAGGAGTGCACTGTATTCGTGGTCTTGTCGAACGTTATGCTGTCTATGACGGTAAATTCATCGATTGCCGCGGGACATTGCTTCTCGGTGTACTCCTTCACTTCGCGTGCCGCCCTCTCCTCAAGGCTCTCGTGGCACGAAGCGAGCATGATGATTGATGCAAATAACAATAACTTCTTCATAATGGGTACAAAAATAATGAATTTCTTGTCAAATACTTAAAAATAATGAAAATAATGGCAGAAAAAATCCTTTTTTTGTAACTTTGCGAATAATTTAGGGAAATATACATGCAAAATATACGAAACTTCTGCATAATAGCACATATAGACCATGGTAAAAGTACCATCGCAGACCGCCTGCTCGAGTTTACGGACACGATTCAGATTACAGACGGGCAGATGTTGGATGACATGGATCTGGAGAAGGAGAGGGGCATAACCATCAAGAGTCATGCCATACAGATGGAGTATGAACTTGATGGTCAGAAATATTTCCTCAACCTTATCGACACCCCGGGACACGTCGATTTCTCATACGAGGTGAGCAGGAGTATCGCAGCCTGTGAGGGCGCGTTGCTCGTGGTTGACGCGACACAGGGCGTGCAGGCTCAGACCATAAGCAACCTTTACATGGCGATAGAACACGATCTGGAGATAATCCCAGTGATAAACAAAATCGACATGCCGAGCGCTATGCCTGACGAGGTGGAGGATGAAATTGTGGAACTGATTGGCTGTGACCGCTCCGACATCATACGGGCGAGCGGAAAGACCGGCGAGGGGATAGACGGTATCCTGCGGGCGGTGGTGGAGCGCATACCGCATCCGGTTGGTGACCAGGACGCACCGCTACAGGCCCTGATATTCGACTCGGTGTTCAACTCGTTCCGTGGCATAATTGCCTATTTCAAGATAGTTAATGGCTCGATACACAAGGGCGACAAAGTGAAGTTCTTCAACACAGGAATGGAATATGATGCCGACGAGGTGGGAGTGCTGAAGATGGACATGATACCGCGCAACGAACTGAATACGGGCGAAGTAGGTTATATCATAAGCGGAATAAAGGACGCGAAGGAGGTCAAGGTTGGCGACACCATAACTCACACGGCACGCCCATGTTCCGCAGCCATTGCGGGATTTCAGGAGGTTAAGCCGATGGTGTTTGCCGGCGTTTATCCGATTGACCCGTCGGAATATGAGAATCTGCGCACCTCCCTCGAGAAGTTGCAGCTCAATGATGCTTCGCTGACGTTCTTTCCAGAATCGTCGGTCGCTCTGGGTTTCGGCTTCCGCTGCGGTTTCCTTGGGCTGCTGCACATGGAGATTGTTCAGGAAAGGCTTGACCGCGAGTTCAACATGGACGTTATAACCACCGTTCCTAACGTGTCGTACATGGTATATACCAAGCAGGGCGATGCCAACGAGGTGCATAACCCAGGTGGGCTGCCAGACCTGACAATGATAGAACACATTGAGGAACCTTACATAAAAGCTTCTATAATAACGGACGCTAACTACATCGGGCCGATAATGAAACTGTGCCTCGACAAACGCGGCGAGCTGATAAATCAGGAGTATGTCAGCGGCAACCGCGTTGAACTGCATTTCATGCTGCCGCTCGGCGAGATAGTGATTGACTTCTACGACAAGTTGAAGAGCATATCCAAGGGGTATGCCTCGTTCGACTACCACATAGACAGTTTCCGCCCGTCGAAGTTGGTGAAACTCGACATACTGCTCAACGGAGAGCCTGTCGATGCGCTGTCAACTCTAATACATCAGGACAACGCCGTAGGCTTCGGTCGCCGCATGTGTGAGAAACTTAAGGAACTGATACCGCGCCAACAGTTCGACATTGCCATTCAGGCAGCCATAGGGTCAAAGATAATTGCGAGGGAAACAGTGAAACAGGTCCGCAAGGACGTTACGGCAAAATGCTACGGCGGAGACGTGAGCCGAAAGCGCAAGTTGCTCGAGAAGCAGAAGAAGGGCAAGAAACGCATGAAACAGATAGGAAACGTGGAAGTGCCTCAAAAGGCTTTCATGGCAGTTCTCAAACTGGATTGAACGGAGAGGTCTGAATCGCAGACATTTTTAAACAAATTGATTTATGGCAGCAAGGGATTTGAAGAACACTACAAGGGACATTGCGAGAGAACTTGCCCGCAAGTACAGCACCATGACGCATGATGAGCTCGACATCCTGCAAAGCGTGCTCGTGCCGATGAAGTTTGCCAAGGGCGAGATGATACTGAAGGAAGGAGAAGTCTGCACAAATATGTATTATATCGACAAGGGACTGGTTAGGCAGTTCTACTTCAAGAGCGGAAAGCAACTCACTGAACACATGGCCGTTGAGGGAAATATTGTGATGTGCATTGAAAGTCTTTTCCGCGAGGAGCCAACCAAACTGCAGATTGAGGCAATCGAGCCAACAATCATATATGCACTGCCTAAAGCACGCCTCGAGGAGGTCGCACTGCATAATGTCAACATGCAGATACTTTATCGAAAAATATTGGAAGAGAGCCTTATATTGTCGCAGGTACATGCCGACCTTGTGCGTTTCGAGTCGGCACAGAACCGTTACCGCAGGATGTGCAAGCTGCAACAGCAGGTGACGCTGCGCGCCCCGCTCGTTTACATAGCAAGTTATTTGCAGATGACCCCGGAGACTCTCAGCCGGGTGCGCTCAAGCATTTTGCTTGACTGACCTCCACATGGACATACAGCGGAGCGGATCATTCTTTTGCCTGTTTGCCATGTGCTTTGCGGCACTCGCTATTACAGGTTGCTCGGTGCAGAAATATGTTCCGGAAGGTGACTATCTTCTCTCAAATGTGGAGATAAAGAGTGACAGCAAGGACATGGACATTGAGATGCTGCGGCAGTATGTAAGGCAGAAAGCCAACTCCAGATGGTTCTCGCTGTTCAAGGTTCCGCTGCGTACTTACTCGCTCGCCGGTAGGGACACTACGAAATGGATTAACCGCAAACTGAGGAATATCGGCGAGAAGCCGGTGATATATGACAGTGTGCAGGCGCAGTTGTCGTGCCGGGATCTTGTCACCGCAATGCGCAATATGGGATATATGAACGCTTCTGTGGTTATGAAAAGGAAATGCAAGGGCAGGAAGATGAAACTAGAATACAATCTGCTGCCTGGCGAGCCGTTCCTTATTGGGGATGTGAATTATGACATAGAAGACCCCGTGGTGGAGGAAATGCTTGGACTCAACGATTCTACCAACTGGGGGCTGCGCCGTGGCATGCATTTCACAGTGTCAAATTTGAACAACGAGCGAAAACGCATTGCGGGACTGCTGCATAACTCCGGATTCTATAAATTCAACGCTGATTTTATCCGCTTCACCGCCGACTCGACACACAATGCGCGCGAGGTTGACGTGGTTCTCCATCTTTTGCGGTACAGGAAAGACAACAAAGCCGATGAAACGCTGCACCCGAGATATTACATTGGTTCTGTCAGGTATACGGGTACAGTTGAGGAAAGCACCCATTTGCGCAAGAAGGTGCTGGACGACAACACAATCATCGAGGAGGGATGGCCCTACAGTGCAAAGGCATTGCAGAGGACATACTACAATTTCGCAAGGCTCGGCGCGTTGGGATACACAAACATAAGTTTCACTGAGCGCAGCGACACAACCTTGCTCGACTGCGTTATACATACGAGTCGCAGGAAACTTAACAGCATTATCTTTCAGCCTGAGGGAACCAACACGGCAGGCAACCTCGGAGCGGCGGCTTCAGTGACTTGGACCAACAGAAACGTTTTCCGTGGGTCGGAACAACTGAGCGTGGAACTGCGAGCGGCATACGAGGCGATAACAGGGCTTGAAGGATACCAGAACCATAATTACACCGAGCTCGGGTTGGAGACGAGACTTGAGTTCCCGCGCTTCCTTGCTCCGTTCCTGTCGTGGTCGTTCCGCAGGAACTCGCTCGCGAGGAGTGAATTGTCCGTAAGTTTCGATATGCAGAACCGCCCCGAGTTCCACAGGCGTGTTTTCTCGGCCGCGTGGAGATACAAATGGAATGACACGCGGCATCATGCGGCATACCATCTCGACCTTTTAGACCTTAATTATATATATATGCCGTGGATTTCCCCGACGTTCAAGAGCGAATATCTTGACAATGTTGGAAATCGCAACGCCATATTAAAGTATAATTACGAAGACATGTTCGTTGCCAGGATTGGCTTTGGGGTGAATTACAATAACGGCATAAGGGCGTTACGGGCTAATTTCGAAACTTCCGGAAACCTGCTTGATGCCGTGTCGGGGCTTGTGGGAAGCCGCAGGAACGACAGCGGGCAACACACCCTTTTCAACATAGCATACGCCCAGTATGCCAAGTTCGACATCGACTATTCGCGCATGTACCGGTTCGACAAGCATAACGTGCTTGTGCTGCACGCCTCTCTCGGCATCGCTTATCCATACGGTAACAGCAAGGTGCTGCCGTTCGAGAAGAGGTATTTCAGCGGTGGGGCAAACTCGGTGCGTGGCTGGAACGTGCGTGGGTTGGGGCCAGGGAAGTTCAAGGGGACTGATGGTTCTATAGATTTCATTAACCAGACGGGAGACATGAAACTTGACATGAATGCCGAATACCGCACGTTCCTATTCTGGAAAATAGACGGGGCGGTGTTCATAGATGCAGGAAATATATGGACGCTGCGTGACTATGCAGAGCAGCCTGGAGGCAAGTTCTCATTCAAGGATTTCTATAAGCAGATGGCTGTGGCATACGGCGCGGGGCTGCGTCTGAACCTCGGATATTTCATAATGCGCTTCGACTTCGGAATGAAGGCTGTCAACCCCGCGTATGACACCAAGGAGGAGCATTATGCCATATTATATCCCAAGTTCAGCCGCGACTTTGCATTTCATTTCGCGGTAGGCCTTCCATTCTGACCTTCCATTCCTTGCCTTCCCTGACGAGAGACAGCCTGAATGTCCCCTTGTCGTTAAAATGTCCGCTCCTGCCTATCGTGTCGGCTTCAAAATAGTTACTTACTATGACGGTGACCGTGCTGTGCCTGTCGTCGCCATCCTCTTTTTCTATCTTGACTTCCGCCTCGTCATTGGCTGTCCTCAGAGTCTCTATGTCCTCGCCACTTATTTGGCTCGCCGCGAATTTCAGCCATTGCTCGCTGCCTTTTGTGCAATACT
Source organism: uncultured Prevotella sp. (assembly GCA_900548585.1). Lineage (GTDB taxonomy): Bacteria > Bacteroidota > Bacteroidia > Bacteroidales > Bacteroidaceae > Prevotella. The sequence continues at coordinate 5,502 of URLI01000007.1, forward strand.
TTGCCGCGTTCTTGTATCTCAGGTTGAAGTACTCCCTGGAAAAACTTTCCGCCACGCCTTTTGCGCCATTAGGATTATGTTTTCCCGCAATGTTGCAGGATGTTATTACGGCTGTGGTAACAATCGCAAAAACAAGCCGCATCAGTCTTCTCGTTGCCATGTCTTTTTAGTCTTTTGGAAGTTAAAAAAATCATCAAAATATTAAATCAATGCAAAGATATGGAAAAACTTTTGTAAATTACCTGAATTTGCGTACTTTTGTATAAAAATATACGCGTAGATGCTGAAATTTATTTCTTTCGGCAGTGGAAGCAGTGGAAATTGTTATTATCTTTTCACGGAAACGGACGGACTCTTGATTGACGCGGGGGTAGGAGTCAGATTCTTGAAAAAGAGTTTCGCAAACTTCGGGCTTTCCATGTCGAAGATACACAATATACTGATTACCCACGACCATGCAGACCATGTGAAGAGTGTCGGAAGCCTGAGCAACATGCTGAATGTTCCTGTGTATGCCACCCGGAAGGTGCATGCAGGGATAAACAACAATTACTGTGTGAGAAGCAAGATAAACGGTGCCAATGTCAAGAGGATAGTGAAAGGCGAAACAATAAGTGTGGGGGAGTTTACAATCACATCCTTCGGAGTTCCACACGACAGCACTGACAACGTTGGTTTTCTTATTGATAACGGAGGAGTGACTTTCTGTCTTATGACAGATGTTGGTCATGTCACCGACGATATGAAGGGATATATCTCGAGAGCCGGCTATCTGGTGATAGAGGCCAACCACGACGACGAGATGCTGCGCACTGGGCCATACCCGGAACGGCTGAAGGTTAGAGTAGCCGGGGAAAACGGGCATCTTTCAAACAAGTCGTGTGCCGAGGCACTCGCACAGAATGCCACTGGTTTGCTTAAGCATGTGTGGCTGTGCCACCTGAGCGAGGAAAACAATCACCCGGAACTTGCGAGAAAAACGGTTGAGATGATACTGAGGGGCTATGGCATTGTCCCTGGTGTTGACTTTGAACTTGATGTTTTGAAACGCAAGACCCCGAGCGACATATTTGATTTGGCACTTTGAAATGTGACATAGCATGGGAAAAAAGTCCAGTGTGACTCAAAAAAAAACTTAATTGCCAATATTAATAAAAGAAATATTTTGTTAATCAGGGAAAAGTTAGTAACTTTGCACCCTGTTTGGAATAAGTATCAAAAATCAAGAAAAGTAGATAGCAATGTCGAAGATTTGTCAAATTACGGGAAAGAGGGCGCAGATTGGCAATAATGTTTCCCACTCAAAGCACCGCACCAAGCGTACCTTTGATGTAAACCTGTTCAGCAAGAAATTCTACTATGTGGAGGAAAATTGCTGGATACGCCTTAAAATAAGTGCGGCAGGATTGCGCCTAATTAACAAAGTGGGTCTTGACGCAGCCCTCAAAAAGGCCGTTGCCAAAGGATACTGCGACTGGAAAGACATTAAAGTTATAGGAGTATAAGCATCATGGCAAAAAAAGCAAAGGGCAATAGGGTTCAGGTAATACTTGAATGTACGGAGATGAAGAATAGCGGTCTCCCAGGGACAAGCCGTTATGTCACGACCAAAAACCGCAAGAACACGCCGGAGCGTCTTGAGATTAAGAAATATAATCCCATACTCAAGCGCATGACCGTGCATAAGGAAATAAAATAATTAAAAAAGAAGCAAAATGGCAAAGAAAACTGTCGCCACCCTCCATGAAGGTTCAAAGGACGGGCGCGCATACACAAAGGTTATCAAGATGGTGAGAAGCCCGAAGACAGGTGCTTACATCTTTGATGAGGAGATGGTTCCCAACGAGGCTGTCAAGGACTTCTTCAAGAATTGATATTTCATAAAGCAAGGTCTGTTCTGTAAATTATTTTTTTGTATAATTTCAGAATACGCTTTAATAATATTATAGAAACGAGCTGCGGCATAATTAATGTCTGCGGCTCGTTTCTTTATATTTATAAGTAGGCAATGTTTTAGGGAGAGGCCATAGCATCGCCTCAGGCAATGGATGGCGAAGGTGTGCCTGCCAAATCAGTTGGAAGCTATTGGGGGACGGCAAGCCTCCGGATATTTCCCAATTATGGGTCTTGCGAAAAAAGGAGGGGACGCCCGTTTTGGCACGCCCCCTTCCCTTCAGGTTGTATCCCTATACCGGCAAAAAAGCCAAGGCTTATTTGCTTGCCTTTGATGGCAAGCCGGTTATTGGTACCGTAAGTTCCAGATCGCTTGCATCCTGTTTTAATGTAATGGTCAACTGTTTGATGCCCTCCGGGTAACTTGGCTTGGTATTGTCTATCTTAAGGCTGATATTAAAGCCTGTTCTAGGACCGTTTATGCTTTTATATTGTTTAAATGACATGATTAACCAATCCGGCTGCTTATCCGTTTCGTGTGTTCCTGTTGCATCCTCGTATTCATATTTGGTTATCTCGAATGTCTGTATGGCACAGAAAACATCATGGCCCCTTTTAACATTCAAGCCATTATATGAATACCTGTAACTGCTCAATTGAAAGTAGAACTCAGTAAGACCATCGTCACCTTGCCTGTTTTGAACATTATTATAAAGATTAAACTTATACCGCAGGTCTTGTTCTGTCTTTTCTTCGTCAATCCTGTAAATGACCGCCTTTCCAGATTGCCACGATTTGGCGGCATTGAGATTGATCGTCAGTTTCTTGTAAGCCTTCCTGTAGTCTGTGTCATTGTAGGGACTGGGAGTACGACCGCGGTATGACTTTTCGTCTTTCTTCAGCCATACAATTGCCTTCGCGTCAGATCCAAGCTGCTGCGGCACCATGAAGATGGTGAGATTGTCGCGCCTGCCATCGGTTTTCGTCCCCGTGATGACGGTCCTGTTCATCTGTGTAGTGATGACAGGCTCGGGGAACTTGAGGTGGATGTTCTCTTTCGTTTCAGAGGGTGTCCAGTCGAAGTTTGGCGTGTCTCCATTGAAAGTTACCTGGCATGTACCCTTTGCCGCCAGTCCCTGCATCTCGATGCCCACTATATGGTAGCCTGTGGGGCAGTAGTCGCCAATGGCGAAGTTGATGCCAGTGAGGGCATGGTGCAGGTAGATGGTGGCGGCTGTTTGCTGCGTCTGCTTGTCGAACTTTATGTCGGTCTTGCCAAGCATGAGGTCCTTGTGCAGCGACGCATCATCCTTGGCGCCGATGTCGTAGGTCAGTTTGTAGGTGTCGACTCCTGTCTTCTCGAGGCTGTTGCCCCCGGTAAGGTATGGGAACGCCCCCACCAGCTGCACGTATGGCTCGCTGCTGTTGTAGTGCTGGGCCGCCCCGTCCACCGTTACGGTGCCGGCTTTCGTGGCCTCCCCGTTGTCGATGAAGTTTGGCGTGTTGCCCATTTTGTCGAAACCGTCCTTGCACGAATAGCCATAAACGCTGAATCTCGAGTCTTCAGGCATGACGCCTGTCTCGTCGTACATAGTCCCACGCGTGGCAGGCGCGGTGGCAAATTGCAGCCTCACCTCACTGCCAATGTTCTCGCCAGGCGTACCGCCGGCGTTCAGTTCGTCCATCTCTTGCGAGCAGGATGCCGTCAGCATCAAGGCACTTGTCATGGCAAGCATCATTACATTTCGTCTGTTCATAATTTTCATAGCTGTCTTTGCTTTAATGTTATCTTATCCGTTCCAAGTCCACGTGCCGGCTCATGGTTTCAGCCAGTCCGGCAAATCGTCTGCCTCTTCCGATGTCCCTCCTGGGTTTTCGGGTTCCGTCTCCTCCCATGGGTTTACAGTGATGCCGGCTTCCGGCTGCGGGCTTCCCGCAAGGATGCCAACGGAGACCTCGAAAGGCGACACCTCGCATATGGGTTTCTCGTACAATCGTCTTAATTGCAATTCCTTCTTATTCATAGTTCTTAATTTATATTATATTATTGTATGTTGTAATTTAGTAATCCTCACCAACCATCCTTTCATGCACGACTCATGCACGACGTGCGTCCCGGGGACATCTTCCCTCTCTCACAGGGAAAGGCATGGCAGACACCTATTGTTAAATGTTGTAAAAACGCAGGGGGGGGGGAGTTAAAGAAACTGAAAGCACGCGAAGGCGGACATGATTATGCCCAGCCTCGCACGGCGCAACGGATGGCGTGCTGGCATTCCCCGACATGTATTCTCTGTTTTCAATCACTTCACACATAAAAAACTGTATATTCTTCATGCACCACTGGCAATGCCCATAAACGCATGTACCCGTGCCACGGATAATTGGTATCCGTGCAATCAAATCGGCCTGTTTGCCATTTGCGTGTGCAAAGATAATGAATATGAATCATGATGCCAAGCAATAAAAACTTTTTTAACAAATCAAGTGCTCGCTTTAACGAGTTATAATTATAAATGACAGGGTGGAGGGGGCGTTCTTTTCCATAACTTGATATTATAAAACAACGATATTTTTTTGATGTTATTTATTTTTGATGTATCTTTGCATGCGAAATAAAAACTTTTATTATTAGATTGTATGAACTTGAAATTTCGTTTGGCACTGATGAATTTCCTTGAGTTTGCCGTTTGGGGCGCATATCTCACATGTATGGGAAATTATCTGGGTACCGCAGGGCTTGGTGAGCAAATAGCATGGTTTTATGCATTGCAGGGCATTGTTTCCATTTTCATGCCGACAATAATGGGAATTGTTGCGGATAAGTATATTCAGCCACAGCGGTTACTGGGAATTTGCCACATGGTCGCAGGCGCTGCAATGCTATCATGTTGCTACATGGGAATTTCTGCCGGGTTCGGCAACGAATTGCCCGACAAGGCGATATTTGTGGCTATGTACACCATAAGCGTGGCTTTCTATATGCCAACTTTGGCATTGACAAATACTGTGGCCTTCACAATACTTAAGGATAATGGTCTCGACACCGTCAAGGATTTTCCGCCTATAAGAGTTCTCGGAACGATTGGTTTCATCGCTACGATGTGGTTCGTGAACTGCGCAGTATGGGAAGATGGCACATTCTCATTCACACTGGCAGAGAACGCGCACAAGTTTCAATATACTTACATGCAGTTCTTTGTCTCGGGATTTATCAGCATTATACTGTTCTTGTATTGCCTAACCCTCCCACATTGCAAGATTGAGAAAAAGGAAACGCATTCCCTTTCAGAGACACTTGGGCTTAACGCATTCAAACTGTTTAAGAAAAAGAAGATGGCTTTGTTTTTCATCTTCTCAGCCCTTCTTGGCATGTCGCTTCAGGTTACTAATGGTTATGCTGGTCCTTTCATAACAAGTTTCAAAGGCAGCGCCGATGTTCTTGTCGCAACCTCGTTTGCAGCAAACAACGCAACGCTTCTCACGTCCATATCACAGGTGAGCGAGGCTATGTGCATCCTTATGATACCGTTCTTCCTTCGCCGTTACGGCATAAAGATTGTTATGCTGATTGCAATGTGTGCCTGGGTGTTGCGTTTCGGATTATTTGGTCTTGGCAACCCTGCAATGCCTGGCGTCATATTGTTCATACTGTCGTGTGTTGTCTATGGCGTGGCTTTTGATTTCTTCAATGTTTCTGGCGCCATGTTCGTTGACAATGAGTGCAACTCTGCGGTAAAGGCATCGGCGCAGGGTTTGTTCATGTTGATGACAAACGGTCTCGGCGCGACAATAGGCACTCTTGTCGCAGGAGAAATTGTTAATCATTACTGTACATGGGAAAATGGATTTCTTGTCGGCGACTGGCAGTCTTGCTGGTTCATCTTCTCCGCTTACGCATTTGTCGTTGCCGTGCTGTTTGCATTGATATTCCATCCGGACAAGAAGAAAAAACGTGCAAATGGATAAAGGCGTAAGACTACGGTTTGTCAGTGTGTCCGAAATTATCGGCTCCAGCGATCTTGCCTTGATATTATTGGCAGACGAGGCACACGAACGTCAGATTTCCATTGTGTGCAGCCGTGACATGGCTGTGCAACTTGACATGCGTGTAAAGCAACTGCCTATAACACAGCGCATGCTTCCAGAAGTGTTCTCTTCTGTTATTTCTGGTCAAACCAGTCTGCGCTTTTACATATTCATAAATGATATTTCTGACGGTCAATACAATTCGGCACTTGTGAATAGTGATACCGGTAATGCTGTGCCAATCCGTGTCTCTGATGCAGTTTTGTTGTCTGTGGCAGGTGACATTCCATTATACATAGACGACCGTCTTATGCGGCAGCAGTCAGTCATCTACCGTAATCCTTCTGTTGAAATGAAAGTGCCGCTGCCAATGAATGCCATGAGTGTCGATATGCTTGACAAGGCGATAGAACGCGCCATAAAATCGGAAAATTACGAACAGGCGTCTTTGCTTACTGAAGAGCGGAACAGACGCATTTCCGGGAAAAGAAAATAATTCTTGATTTTATGAAAGAGGCAAGGTTTTTCTTCGTGCCAAATGCAGGCGACACCAATGAACTTCCTTATGAAGAGGCAATGCACGCTCTCCGGGTACTCAGGCTGAAAAGTGGTGACGAGATGTTTCTTATGGACGGTAGAGGGAATTTCCATCGTGCCGTCATAACCATTGCCGCCACAAAACGGTGTCTTTATGAGGTGTTGCAAACTATGCCGCAATCACCCGTATGGAGTGGAAAAGTATGTATCGCAGTCGCACCAACAAAAATGATGGACAGGATGGAATGGTATGTGGAGAAGGCAACAGAGGTGGGCATCGATGATTTCAGCTTCATTAATTGCCGTTTTTCAGAACGTCGCGTGCTAAAGACCGCCAGGCTTGACAAGATTGTTGTTTCTGCTGTCAAACAAAGCCGCAAAGCATGGAAACCTGTGGTGAACGAGATCCTTCCATTCGAGGATTTCGTTTCGCGATCAATGCCTGGCAAGAAATACATTGCACATTGCTATGACGAGATAGAGCGCAAAGACCTGTTTACGGAATTGCAAAAGCCTTTTTCTGATGAAAATGCCGATGTTACAGTAATGATTGGCCCGGAAGGTGATTTCTCGACAGAAGAGGTTAGGCTGGCAATGGATCGCGGCTTCGTGCCAGTGTCGCTCGGTCCGTGTCGCCTGCGTACAGAGACTGCCGCACTGTCCGCAACCATTATGGCTCATCTGTCCCGCCGAATTACTAAACAATAACACACTTTCAGGTTATGATTAAAACCTTAAGAAATATATTTGCCGCAGCATCAGTGCTGCTTGTGATTTCTTGCTCGAATGACGATTACCTTAATGTCATTCCGAATGAAAGCATTGCCATCGCATCAATAGACCTTACGCAAAACAAACAGTATTGCAACGATGGCGATGAAAAAACATTTATGGAAATCTCGGGAATTGATGACTTCTCGAAATGTGGAATAGATATTTCATCCAAGATATTTGCCTTTGAAACTTCTGACGGAACCATCGGACTCGTGGCACATGTTGAAGATGCTGACGCCGTCACTAAGCAATTCGAAAATTTACATTCAAAAGGAAAATGCTCGTCCCCCGAACAACACCGTGGTAACACTTTCGTTATGATTGGCAATTCATGGCTCGCAGGGTATTCAGACGAAGCATTGATAATAATCGGGCCAATCACCACGATGCAAAAAAATGCCACGGAGCAGCGAATGATTGGGATGTTCAGTCAGGATGAAGAAAATAGTTTCAGGAATTCAAAGTTGTTTGAAAAACTTGACTCTATAGACGCTCCTGTGTCGCTTGTCGCGCAGATTTCAGCATTGCCGGAACAGTTTTCATTGCCGTTCTCAGCCGGCATGCCAAAAGACGCAGACTTATCGCAGGTTATACTTTATGCAGGAATGAAGCGAGAGGGGAACTTGACGGTAATTCGCGGGAATACGTTTTCTTTCAACTATAAGATAAACAACAAATTAAAAGAAAACGACAAGGCCTTTCGACCTGTAACTGGCGATATGCTCGACAATTTGCCTGCCAATTGTATTGGATATATGTTTATGAATGCCCGGGGAGAGCATCTGCTGAAAGTTATGCAACAGAACAGAAACGTACAGCCTCTGCTTGCCGGAGCGAACACCGCAGTTGACATTGACAAAATATTGCGCAGCATAAATGGCAACATGCTGTTTTCGCTTCAAAACCTTACTGGCGATTTCAATTTCAAGGCGCGTCTCGCGAAAAAGGATTTCCTTTCAGATGTCGGATACTGGAAATCATCTTGCCCCGCAGGCTCCAGGATAATAGACAACGGGAAAGATTCATATATATATATAGGTAAAGACATGAAATACTATTTTTCAGTCTCTTCTGATAACATGTTCATTTCATCATTGCAACAAGGAAAAGAGGATACGGGTATGGAAAAAACACCTTCTTTTGCCTTGCCGAAAGATGTAAGGTCGAAAGTAGTCGGGTCGAGATTTGCAATGCTCTTTTATACAGACAGAATAAGTAATGATGCGTTTGCCGGAATTATCAGGTTCTTGACCGGCGGCGCGACAAATATATTGTATATAAAGGAATAAACAAAAACATAAATTCCGTGGAAAAGATAAAATTCGACAATGTATTGCCAGATGTGTTTGCCGGTAAGCCAGACTTGCAAAGCGATGTATGGAAACGGGAATTGGATTTTTCAAAAGGCAAGAAATATCTTATTGAGGCAGACAGTGGTAGAGGGAAGAGCACATTTTGTAGTTACATCATAGGGTATCGAAAAGATTATTCTGGAAAAATAATGTTCGACGATGTTGATGCGAGGAACATGAATATAAAAATATGGACTGATGCAAGGAGGTTCAATTTGAGTTACGTATTTCAAGAACTGCGTCTGTTTCCTGAACTTACAGCCTTTGAAAACGTTGAAATAAAGAACCGTCTCACCAAATTCAAGTCTAAGGAAGATATTTCAATATGGTTCGAACGTCTTGGCATCGCAGACAAAACAGACGAGAAAGTGAGGTTCATGTCATTCGGTCAGCAGCAACGCGTGGCAATGATGCGGGCTTTGGCACAGCCTTTCGACTTCATAATCGCAGACGAGCCGATAAGCCACCTTGACGACGGCAACTCGCGAACGATGGGAAAAATAATGGAGGAAGAGGCCGAGAGTCAGGGGGCGGGCATTATTATGACAAGCATTGGCAAGCACATAGAAATGCAATATGATAGTATCTTGAAGTTATAGCGAAAAACAAATCAACAATATGAATATCGTTTGGAAATTACTCCGTCAGCATATAAGCATACCACAGATTGCCGGCTTTTTCTTTGCCAACCTGTTCGGGATGTTCATCGTGCTGGCGGGATACCAGTTCTATCGTGACGTAATCCCTGTCTTCACGGCGAAAGACACTTTCCTGAAGGCAGACTATATCGTTGTTAACAAGAAGATAGGCAATGCAATGACGCTGACTGGTGCTGATAACACATTTACCGATGCAGAAATAGACGATTTCTCATCGCAGCCTTTCGTAAAAAGGACAGGCCGTTTCACTCATGCCGGCTTCATCGTGAATGCCTCCATGGGTATATCGGGACAGAATATTCTCTCGTCAGAGATATTTATCGAAAGTGTGCCAGATGGTTTCATTGATGTTCCGCTGACAGACTGGAAATTCTCGGAAGACAGCAATGTCGTGCCGGTAATATTGCCGAAATCGTATATTAATATGTATAATTTCGGTTTCGCCCAAAGCCGGAACTTGCCAAAAATAAGCGATGGATTGGCAGGCATGATAGACTTGAGGCTGCGCATACATGGCAACGACAAGACTGAAGAATTCAAGGGGAAGGTCATTGGCTTCTCAAACAGGCTTAACACGATACTTGCCCCACAGTCGTTCATGGAATGGGGGAATGAAAAATTCTCATCATCGTCAACTAAGGCTCCAACGCGCCTTATTCTTGAGATTGACAATCCAACGGACAGCAAATTGACGTCTTATCTCGAAAAGCACAACCTTGAACTTGACAAGGGTGATGTGAATGCAGAGAAAACTGCTTCTTTCCTTCGTATGCTTGTGATTATAGTCGTGGTCATCGGGCTGCTGATAAGCATATTGAGTTTTTATATTCTCATGCTTAGCATATATTTGTTGGTTCAGAAGAACACAACAAAACTCGAGAACCTTCTGCTTGTAGGTTACAGTCCCTCACAGGTGGCGCGACCTTACCAGATACTGACGTTTTTGCTCAATTCTGCAGTCCTGGCAGTTGCAGCATCAATCCTATTTTATGTGCGCAGTTACTATATGTATATTCTATATAGCCTTTTCCCGCAACTTCCCGATACGTCAGTCGCGCCTTCCATGCTGCTTGGAGTGCTTCTGCTGCTTGTTGTGTCGCTCATAAATGTTTTTGTAATAAGGCGTAAGGTTATTAAGATTTGGTTTCATTAATGCTGATTTATACATATTTCCTTTGTCACGTCTTTAAAACATTTTATCTTTGCAAATGATTAGAATTAATAACAAAAATCTAACTATGCTAAAAAGAATTTATTTTCTGATTGCCATGATGGTGATTTCATCATCAGCATCGTGGGCGCAAGTTACAACTTCGTCCATGTCTGGACTTGTACGCGACGCCGAGGGCGAATCCGTAATCGGAGCCACGGTAAAGGCTGTGCACAAACCGTCTGGCACGAGTTATGGTGCTGTAACCAATTCAAACGGACGTTTCACTATTCAGGGTATGCGCAACGGCGGACCTTACGAAGTGACTGTCTCGTATGTGGGCTACAAGGACATTACTTACCGCAACATCACATTGCAGCTTGGTGAGGTCTATGACCTTGATGCAAATCTCAATGAGGATGTCAACGAACTTGGTGAGGTCGTTGTCACCGGAAAAGGCTCCAAGTTCTCGACGGAGAAGACTGGCGCGACGACTAACATCAACCAACGCATGATTACGTCATTGCCGACAATAAACCGAAGCATTGCCGACATAGCACGCCTGTCCCCGTACGCTAACGGAATGGGGTTTGCAGGCGGTGACGGACGTTCCACAAACTTCACCATTGATGGCGCGAATTTCAACAACAACTTTGGTCTGTCAGACAAATTACCTGGTGGAGGCACTCCTATCTCCATGGATGCGATAGACGAGATACAGGTGGTCGTTTCACCGTTTGATGTGAGACAGACAAATTTTATTGGCGGTGGAATAAATGCTGTTACAAAATCAGGAACTAATACTTTTAAAGGCACTGCATATACATATTACAGGAACGAGGATCTGCGTGGAAACCGCATAGACGGCGAAAGCCTCGGAAGCCGTAAGAAAGACCGCAAGTCTATCTATGGATTTACTTTCGGCGGGCCAATCATAAAAGATCGCCTGTTCTTTTTCGCGAATATGGAGTATGAGAAGAGGCCAACCATAACCAATAACTGGCGCGCTTCGGAAGATGGGGTCGGTAACGGAACGGCCTACATTTCGCGCACCAAACTTTCTGACATGGAGACCGTTCACAAATTCATGCTAGACAATTACGGATACGACACGGGCTCGTACACCAGTTTCCCGTCGGACGAAGACAACCTGAAACTACTTGCCCGCATAGACTGGAACATCAGCCAGCAACATCATCTCGCGGTGCGTTTCAACCACACAAACAACACGTCGTGGTTTCCACCAAGTGGCACATCGTCTGATGTCGGCACTCGTTTCTCAGAGAACCGCCTCTCAAAATTCTCAATGGCTTTCGCCAATTCCATGTATAGCATGAACAACAAGGTGACATCAATTTCCGCCGACCTCAACAGTCATTTCGGTAAAAACATGGCCAACCAGTTGCTTTTCACTTACAGCGACATACTCGACAAGCGCGGCAGCAACTCGTCCCCATTCCCTTTCATAGACATCATGGCAGGGTATGACACCGCCACAGACGGTAAAGTCACACAGAAAATCGAGCCGTACATGTCGCTTGGATATGAGTTGTTCACATGGAACAACTCCGTAAACAACAAGATAACGACATTGACGGACAATTTCACTTATTACTTAGGCACACACAAGTTGACCGCAGGCATAAGTTTTGAACACCAACTGGCGAACAACTCATATATGCGCAACGGCACAGGATATTACCGCTATCGTTCGCTCGATGATTTCCTTAACGGGGCTGCACCAGAATCAGTGGCAATACAATACGGTTACAACGGCAATTCCAAACCAACGGCTCAGGTGCGTTTCAACCAACTCGGATTTTATATGCAGGATGAGTGGAACGTGCTGAAAAATCTAAAATTGTCGGCAGGCATTCGCTTTGATGATTTGTTTTTCAACAATGATGACGTGATCACGAACAATGCTATACTTGATCTTGATTTCGGCGGCCGCCACATAAATACCGGCAAATGGCCAGACAACAACGTCCAGGTTTCTCCGCGCTTTGGCTTCGTGTGGGATGTGCTTGGTGACAAGTCACTCAAAGTGCGCGGCGGCACGGGATTGTTTGCAGGTCGTCTGCCGCTTGTGTTCTTCACCAATATGCCGTCGAACTCTGGGATGATACAGTATCTTGCCACCGCCACCACCACATATAAAAATGGTGTGGTGCAGTCGCGCGACGAGCGTCTTGACAAGTTCGCAGGCCGTATTGTGACGGATCCGGCAGAAATAATTTCGCTGCTCGGCACACCAACGACAATAACACCGGAGCAGGGAACGGTTCCTTCTGGTTTCGCAGGCGTAGACCAGCATTTTAAGATGCCGCAAGTATGGAAGTCGTCAATAGCGGTCGACTATCAGTTGCCGGTTAGTTTCCCGATGACAATCACAGGAGAGTTTACTTATACCCAGAACATACACGCTGTAATGCTTGACAACTATAATGTCAAGCATCCGGACGACACATGGTCACGCATGGAAGGTGCAGACGACCGTTGGGTTTATCCCAAAGACTTCCTGTACTATTCAAAGAGCAAAAACGGCGTTAACATCAGAGATGCATGCGTGCTTACAAACACAAGCAAGGGCTATGGATGGACAGCAAATGTGACATTTAATGCAGAGCCGATAAAGAACCTCAATATAATGGCTGCGTACACGCACACTGTTATGAAGGAAATGTCGGGTATGCCAGGGTCAAATGCCTCTTCTGCATGGCAAGGCCTTTACACAGTCAACGGCCCTAACAACCTTGAGCTGCACAATTCAAGGTTCGTTATTCCTGACCGTTTGATGGCCTCGATAAACTACCGTTTCTATAAAGAAAACATAACCTTGTTCTATACAGGCTACAGCCCCTCGGGTTACAGTTTCTTCTACAAAGGAGATGTCAATGGTGATGGGTTGAAGTCTGACTTGATGTATATACCACTCGATGATTCCCAGATAAAGTTCACGTCGGAATCAGACCGCGTTGCATTCTGGAAATTTATTGAACAGGACAAATACCTTAACTCGCACCGGGGAAAGTACGCAGAGGCATACAGCGCACGCTCTCCATGGACACACCGCATTGATTTGCGATGGACACATGATTTTGTGGTTCGTCTCGGAAATAACACAAACAGGCTGCAACTTAGTGCTGACATAATGAATTTAGGAAATCTTCTGAATTCAAAATGGGGTGTCAGCAAGACAATGGAGCCATGCAACAACGGACAGTTACTGAAGGTTGACAAGATTGAAAATGGCACGCCGGTTTTCTCTATGGTCAAGGTAAACGGTGATTACCCTACAAAGACATGGGAATATAATCACAATTACAATCAGTGCTGGCAGTTGCAGCTTGGAGTGAAATACATGTTTAATTAAAATATGAAAACAAAAGTGGGGGAGAGCGCGTTTGCTTTTCCTCACTTTCTAACAAAAAGTCATTAATGAAAATAAGAAAGGAAGAACTGGAAGAACAAATCCTGCCACATTTCAAAGGCGGGGACGGAAGGTATATAAAACGGTCGTTTGATGACAGTGACAACAGAATAATGTTCGGCAAGCTTGAACCGAACTCGTCAATAGGCTATCACACGCACAGTCAGGACTCTGAAACCATGTATATCCTTTCAGGGACTGGAACATATACACTTGAAGGTGGAGAGGAGGAGGAAGTCCATGCCGGCGAGGTGCATTACTGTCCGAAGGGCAAAGGCCACTCCTTGAAGAATAATGGCAAGGAAGATCTTAATTTCTTCGCAGTTGTAGGCGAGCATCACTGAAAATACAGGATGTAGTTTCAATTTTGTTTTTACTTATATTTTTGGGCTTGCCCCGTCGTTTCTGGCAGACAATATTATTATGTCACGAGAGAACCACGACCAACGGCGGGGCAAACCTAAGTAAAAAACGTGTTCTGTTTTTGTTTTTAGAAACTTTATTTGTACCTTTGTGACAAATAAATATATTCGGCCATGAAAAATACAAGCAAGATAACCCCAGAAAACTTTGAAGATGTATATGTTGACAAAATCGAGGTGAGGCAAATAGACAAATTTGTCTGTGCGGAGATGGGGCGACAGATACACCGTTATATAAAGGGTATGAGTGGTACAAAGACAATGATGGAAAATTTTGAGAAATCCATTTCAAACATGTCAGTCGCCGAGAAAGAGGTTACCATCGCAAGGTACATAAATCTTAACCGCAAGGTAATAAGTGGGCTGGATTTCAAGGTGGTTCTCGCAAGGGCAGTTGCAAACTATTGTGATACGTTTGACTACATGCTTACGATAATCAACGACAAGAGGCGTATGGCTTTCTATCTTGACCGTATAAAATCGAAATACATACGCTTTCATACTATTTTTGAGGACGAGGGCAAGTTTGGCATAAAGGATTATGACGGCACCTTAGTCGTCCGGCCGGAATATGATTTCCTCCGCACCTGTTATGTATATGTTGACAAATTCACAGTAATCCCAATAATTGCCGGAAAGAATGGTAAACTTGGGCTTATACTTCCTGACAAGGATAATACTGTTGTTGCTGATTTCATATACGATGACATTTCGCTCCGAGACGAGTATCCATATTTCGAGGCAAGACGAGGCGGCAAAAAAGTGTTGCTGAACGAAAAGGGAGAAGAGTGCCAAATTTAAACGCAACAAATTACCCATCCACGGAATGTCTGATACTCAGGCATTTTCCTGTCTGCACTAAATGGCGCACTAAGTGAGTGCAAACATGTTCTTAACTTGTGCTTTAATGAACAACAAATACGGCGTGTTTGCTCATCAAATTCGGCGTGTTTGCTCATCAAATTCGGCGTGTTTGCGAACCAAATTCGGCGTGTTTGCGAACCAAATTCGGCGGTTTAAGACCTCTGCGAAATCCCCTTTCTTTCTTGTATTGTTACCTTTCGAAGCATTATATGTGACAAATTTGCCAGATATTGGTCAAAAATTGGTCTGTATGACCTTCCTTTAGCCCGTCTTTCCCCTTTATCCCAAATTGGTCATTAGAAAAAGTTTCTTGTCATTTTCTAATGACCGCCATTAGAAAAACAGCATTGTATATACCTGATACACAGATATTTACTAACTTTACTATGAAAAAGTATATACTCCAATGCGGGACTGTGACATAAAGTTCGTAAATAAGGAAATAACACCTTTTGGTGGTCTTTCCCTGTTCTTCAAAATGCTTGAGAAATGCCATTTTGAAGAGCATGTTATGCAAAGTGGTGTTCCGCTTCAAGGATCCAACCGTGGCTACGACCCGATCCAGTTAATATTGGGATTGTTTGCAGGTGTGTGGTGTGGCGCAAGTTGCTTTGGCCATCTTGACGTGGTACGTTATGACACTGCACTATGTGACCTGCTTGGGTGGAAACGCGGAGCAGACCATCGTGCATACCAGCGCTATCTCAACAAATTCCCCCAAGCTGTCAGCCAGCGTGTTTTCGGAAATTTGTTCCGTTGGTTTTTCTCAGAGTTGAAGTTCGACAATTACACCTTGGACTTCGATTCGACTGTGATGGTCCGTGAGGGAAATCCAAGGATGAGGAAGATTTCGGGAAATACCGATACAGCTGCTTCGCAACAGACCTTGACCTGCCGGCCAAGATTGTATATGACTCATATCGCGGAAGGGCGGATTCTGAGAACAGAATAAAGGAACTGAAGAATGATTTCTCCATTGATGATTTTGTCACACATAACTTCTGGTCAACAGAGGCATGCGGGAGTTTCATTGTAATGGCATATAACTTTATGTCGTTGTTCAGACATGCGCTGATTAATCCCAGCAAGAAGAAATTTCTGAAGACAATTCGGCACGAGTTGATATCAACGCCAGCCTATCTGGAGAGAACAAAAGACAAGCACATCCTATATTTGACCAGATCACTAAAAACGAGACAATTATTCTTGTCCACATGGGAAAAAATTAAAGGATTTCTCTTTGCCGTACGACACAGAGAAATCCTAATGACCGCATTTGGGTTTATATTCTGCCTATGCAAACAGGCAGTGATCCTGCCGGAACTAAGACATGCCGCATGGACAGAATGTCAATTGTCTGTTACAGGCGGACTACCGTCAAATGGCGACATTATACGATTTCCCGTCAATGGAAACAACATAAATGCCATTTGCCGTCAAGTTCAAAACAAAATGACGTGAAGTAACAATATGGTCGGCAACTTTCTTCCCGTCCGTTGAGTAGATGCATACCGTCGCGCCTATCGGTGCATCTATTATCGTTATTCTTCTGTCTGACACCTTGATTTCCAACTTGTCGTCAGATACGCTGCCGATTCCTGTGCCGACGTTCACATCGAAACTGTTCTTGGCATTTACCGATACATTGCCGTCAGCTGAGATTACCGTACCTTCGGGAATCACGATGCAGAAGCCTTCCTCGGGGACTCTCAATCCGCCGAAATCACAGGAAACAATCCATCGGCCCCACCTGCCATCCTCATCTTCGGACAGCGTGGGTGTGACCTCCTTGATCAGGTTGTTATCGGTGTCGAATAATTGGATTTTGGAGTCTGGCGAGAGCATGACGGCTTGCCTGTAGTAGAAGCGCACCTCGCCGAGCACGTCAACAATGTCGGGATTGTCAAAGAGGCTGCACCACACATAGGTTATCGGTTCTATCGGCTTTGTATATCCACCGATGAAATCCACTCTCGTCTCTTCGTTGGTGATGTCCGTCCGAAATCTGGGACTCAGACTGCCTTCGGGCATCACGAGGGAATAGTGGACGCCTTTCTCAAAATTCATCTTCATCCCGAAGTCGGCATACGCCTGCCCCAGGTTCCAGTCCCAGCCCACATGCGCATCGAATGTCCTTACGGGCACGCCCTCGCGGTACAGGGTCATGGTGGGGCTGCCCACAGGCTCAGTCTCGGTCCCGTAGTAGAACCAGATATGCTCTTCGGTTTCTACCGAAGAACCGTTTTCCACCGAGCAGTCAGTGCTTATGATCTTTTCGGGGACTTCGAAATCAAATTTCAGGTCTCCATTTTTTACGTCGGGCGCGCTCTTCAGGAAGATTGCCCCTGCTGGAATTTCCAACTTGTAGGACTTGCCCTTGGGAAGGACAAGTTTTTCGAAAGTGACAAGCACGATGCCTTTCTCCATATTAGTCTCGGAGGTAATCACACCGGTTGCCATTGTCTTGTCTCCGCAGGTTATGGTTGCCTTGGCGTCTTTGGATATGTCAACATGAGCCGTAAATTCCATGTGAACTTGATTTATAGGCTCATAGACAAGCTTATTCTCTATGCTGCACTCCTGCGGTACCAAGGTTGCAACCTCGTTGGCGTAAGCGGATGTTGCGGACATACAGAGTCCGACAATACCGAGGAATAAATGCTTTTTCATATTAAAACTCCTTTCTTTAATTTTATTTGTTAATATTGAGGTCTGAACATACAATATGGGGAAATATGTAACAGACCGTAAAATCAGCGACGAGGTGTATTCACAACGGCTTTATAGGCATCTATCAACCCATAGCCGTAATGTTCGTTCCAGCTTCCGAATGCCTTGTTGGTGTCGTATGCGTATGTCCCGATTTTCTTCGCATTCTTTGCGATGATTTCCCTAACCTGATAAGCAGAAAGTTGGGGATTGCGCTCAAGTATCAAGGCTGCTAATCCTGCCACATGCGGAGCAGCCATGGAAGTTCCACCCTTATATGCAATCTCATTACCGGGTACTGTTGACAGAATATGTGTACCCGGAGCCGTAACGAACATGTTTGACCCGTAGGCAGAGGTTGCCGAAAGCGTCCCGTCCTGTTTCATATTTGCAACGGCTATCACTTCCGGACGATAGTCTCCAGGGAAGGAGATGGGACCGCTTGTGTTGCCTGCCGACTTCACAAACACGCATCCTCGACCTTCTCGGCCTCGTGACAGAGCCAAGTCGATTGCCTCCTTGACTATATCTTTATCGGAACACCACCATGAGCAAGAGATGATATCCGCACCATGCTGCCAAGCCCAATTTATTCCATTCGCCAGATTGCTTTCCAATTCCGTTGAACCAGACAGGGTGTTGCTGACAGACAATAAGGTGGCATCCGGGGCTACTCCTGCCACTTGTATCCCATTGTTCCTCACTGCTGCGGCAATTCCTGCGCAATGTGTGCCATGAGCTCCGTAAACTTTGCTGGGAGAGCTTTTGGTTTCCGTATCATAACTCAAACTGCTGATATTGTCAGCCAGATCCTGATGAACAAGATCTATACCTTGATCGACAATAGCAATCGTGATGCCGCGCCCTGTTGAGTATCCCCATGCCTGGCTGACAGAAATATCCATTCCTTCATATGCCGAGTTGTACAGTCCCCATTGATTGAGGACGTCCGGATCATAGGAAATTTCAAGGGCATCGAAAGAGAAGCCCGGCGAGGAAGATGCAAACTTTCCGGATTCATATATCGAGTTTGCCACCACTACTGCATCTCTTCCTGAGGTTTCCGATACCCTCAGGCTATACCACAGTGGCATAAAGGGATTCTGCCCTATAATTTCACAGTCGTATTGCCTTGCAGTACTTTGCAGAACCGCATAATCTTTCTTCGTTTTCAGCTTTACATCGATATATCCTGTCGGGATAAGTTCCTTTCCGTCCTCCGTTATGAAACAAGATAGTATGGAGACGGCATCAGATTTGGAAGCGGCCGCAAGGGACTTGACACTTTGCGCTGTCATTGAAGGTTTTACCTTATAAACTTCTATTATGCTTCTGCTGTCAGAAATGCTCTTTTCAAATTGCAGGTTTCCGTTGCCGATACCGGCATTGCCGGCGAGAGGAGAGATTACTACTATTTTGGATGCATTTTCCGTCAGAGGAATCCGTTTCCCATCATAATAATAAAATGCACCCTGAGCATAGGCCACTATGTTCACAGCCAATGCGAACAAAAGAAATATGATTGTCTTTTTCATTGCAAATACTATTTAATGATTATTTTCTGTGTATAAATTGATTTGCCCTTCTTTGTCAAAGTGCAGAGATACATGCCTTTTGAAAATTGAGGTACGCAGATGCTCTTTTCCGTCACGGGCGAGGAGAAAACTCTCTGTCCGCATATATTGAGAATGTCAATGTGGTCGCAGTTCTCGATGGAACTCAACTCTATCGAGCCGTCACGGTATGCCATGCGGATAGTCTGCTTGTATTCAATATCGTCAATCCCGGTTTCTTTGAGATTGATGACGGGACGAATGGGGAGACCGATTGTTCTCACGCTCGAGCTTCTGCCAACACCGCCAGAGTCGTAATCAATTTCCTTGGCTTCTGAAATATTGTCATCCTGTGCCCCCTCTTCTCTATGAAGCGTTCCGGTCCAACAATATCCTTTCCAATTCTGGTTACGATATGTTTGTCCTAAATACGTATCGGCATATCCGGCAGCGGGGAGGAAGAGGGTGTTTTCATTTGCGCCATGATGGAAACGAGTACCCCAAATGCCGTCCACCTCTTCCCATTTGTGCCAGCAAAGTCTCACGAGTTCCCCTACCTCCTCAAAAGTAGGTAGGCGCCATCGTCCGCCCCATTTTACCCTCGCGGCATCGTATTCCGTCCCACAGATATCTTCTCCGATATTCGTACATAAGATATAATAAGCAACTCCGGGAATCTCTTTGTATCCTTCAAAGAATTTGTAATTCTCATTAGTATATTCCTCTTTAGGCTCTGTCTCTCCCCATGCGAAGTAGTCTCCGAAATCTATGGAAGACTCGGCTCCGATGTTGCAGGTTGCCCACAAAGTACCGCTCGGTAATCCCATATCTATATACTCATGACCGTCTATGACGTTTGTCTGCGCATGGGAAACAGAAACGAGCAGGATGCTTAATACGGATGTAAAAATAAATCTCATATCATATTAATTTTATAAGAAGTAGGTTTTTGGCTGAAATCAGCCAATCCTACTCCTTGGTCTATAATTTACTTGACGAAAATCTTTTTCGTTTCCATACCATTCTCATATGTGACAGAGAACGCATAAACACCACCGTTCTTTATGTTCAGAGAACTCAAAGAGAGTGTGGCAGAAAGAGCATTCACTTTTACCGAACTTAGTTTGACACCGGACATGTCATACACTTCCATTTTGCTTATCTTCCTTCCTGATGAAATCGTAATGTCTGACATTAGATTGGCAGGACACGGAGTAATGGAAAGTTGAGAGTCCCGTTCAATCTTTGAAACGTCTGTAGTGCCGTCATGTTTTGCCTGTGCCGGAGCAAGGAAAGCGGATACATTCGCTTCGCTTCTTACACGCGCAAGGATATTGCACTTTGACTCTGGCTTATATGAACTATAATTTGCTACATGTATGCCTTTTGTCTTGACGAAATATTTCTGGCTGATGTATGAATCCCAATTGCTTAGGTTATACTGGTTGAGCTTTGAAAGGGGACCGTCATCGTTAACACCAACTACATTTTTAGCAGAATATCCTTCTATGAAGAGCATGGGGTCATCAGTGCCGGGAGTATTGCAATTCGTCATTGTCGCATACTCGTTACCGTCCGCTGGTATTTCACAATCACAATTTGAAAAATATATCGGAGCGTTCTCATAGAAGTAATTGCCATTGACATTCAAGTCCGCCACACTCAGCACTCCATTGCCAGCACTCCGCAGTTTTATCAGATACATTCCTGTTTTCGGTATCGTGACTTTCAGTGTTGCGATTTGATTATTAGGGTTATTCAGAGCCTTTTCTGAGAGATGTCCCCAATTGAGCCCCTGCATTTCTTCCGATGTGGCAGGAGTGTACAAAAACACCGGCTTGAGATCCCATATTGGAGAGACGATGTCCCCTATTTCTCCTGAAACGTCTTCGGTATCCGTTTGTCTTCCAAGGGCAAACGGTTGTCCGTAATAGACCATATCAATCTTATGTGCTACTTTACTTGTGGAAGTGATGAAGATCTCTTGTCCTTTCGTGAAAGAAAATGGCCGATAGAAAGAATATTTCAACGGCACATGTGTAAAATACTTAATGCCCGCAGCACCATGGGAGTCGCTTTCCGTCATTTCCGCCATGCTTACATCTGGAGTGCCATCTGATGAGACGGCCTTTCGCAGGTATGAGTTAAAGCCGGCGGACTGAAATCTCGTTGCCATCATGTTCCGTGATATTTTGACGGACTCTACGTTTGGCATCTCGGGGGCATTGGTTGCAATTGATATTGTGTTAATGCCGTTTTTAAGTTGCAGGGCAGGTTTCGCTTCAACGGAAGCAGACTGCCAGTTCCCGACGGTTGGCTTAACCGAACCGGAAAGCGTGCCGTTCACATACACCTTGAATGTGGTGAATTTCCCGTTGGCATACCTTGTCGGCTGAAGCCAAAAATTAACGTAATAATCACCTGCTTCAAATGCCTGAACCTCAAAGTTTTTGTAATTCAGCACATTGTCTGTCGTTTCATACATACTTTTGATCTCTAAAACATTGTTTGAAGTCAAAGGTTTGTTCTCACTTCTCTGTGCATTTGCATGTTGTACAGGAAAAGTCGTTGTTAATGCACATAATACTGTCATGAATAAAATTTTTCTCATGTCTTAAAACTTTTATTATTAATAACTTACCTAATATTCCCTTTTATGGGATACTGACAATTTCATATCATTCAAAATGACAGATTGTACAGAAATTTTGCTGTTAACAAATACGAATAAATTTGCAACAGATAAAAATTATTTTGCTTTTATTTATGCTTTGGATGAAATTGATTATTACTTTGTTCTCTTTTGTTTTTTACAAACTCCTTGCAAGGGACTTCATAAATACAGAGGCTAACTATCATACAGATAGAAGCACTGTTCCATACGAGAACCTTCCACTCTCCGGTACAAGGAGAAGAATTTTATATGTTTGATTTTCCATAATGTCATAATGTCAAACCTAAAATAGAACGTTTGTTCTGTAATTCTAAGCACAATATTACGCAAATTATTTTAATCTGCCAAATTTTCGGAAAGTTTTTCTTTAAAAAGTTTCATTTTTCTTATTTTTCAATGTAAAAGAGTTGATTCTGGGTATTTTTTGCAGGCTTAATAATTAGGCTGAAAATCCCGTCAAATTCCTCCCATTAGACTTTGTATGTGATTATTTGGGTGTGTTTCCTATTTATTTCCGTAAAAGCACACTGTTTTCATCAGAAAAGCATTATCTTTGCCCAATCAATTTAAGTGTTCTTTGGCGCATTGCAGAATAAAGAAAGGGGAAGAAGCTCGCTCGTTCCCAAGTCGTAACCCTTTCCTTCTTTGTTCATTGTCATTTTGTTGATTATCTGAAAGATACAGATTTATTGAATCTTTTGCGGGCATAGTAAGTGTTTGTTATTATGCCTAATGTTTGTTAGCCGGTTGCTCTACGTGCGGTTTCTTTTTTGTCTGTTTTGTCATAAAAGACCATCCATATTTGCTCCTATAAAAGATTTTATGTAATTTTGTGGGCAAAAACATACAAGATGGGGATATTCGGTTTATTCAGCAATAAGAAGAAGGAAACGCTTGACAAGGGGCTTGAGAAGACCAAGGAGAGCGTGTTCTCAAAGTTGGCAAGGGCTGTCGCTGGCAAGTCGAAGGTTGACGATGACGTTCTCGACAACCTTGAGGAGGTGTTGATAACGAGTGATGTCGGCGTTGAGACTACGCTGAAAGTGATTAAGAAGATAGAGGAAAGGGTGGCGCGCGACAAGTATGTCTCAACTTCCGAACTAAACAATATCCTCCGTGAAGAGATAGCCAACCTGCTTTCTGAGAACAATTCTGATGACAACGACAACTGGGACCTCCCATCCGACCATGCCCCGTATGTAATCCTCGTGGTAGGAGTGAACGGTGTCGGCAAGACAACGACAATAGGCAAACTGGCACACCAGTTCAAGAGCGCCGGCAAGAAAGTGTACCTCGGGGCCGCAGACACGTTCCGCGCTGCGGCTGTGGAGCAACTATGCATCTGGGGCGAGCGTGTGGGATGCACGGTGATAAAGCAGCAGATGGGCAGCGACCCGGCCTCCGTGGCATTCGACACATTGAGTTCGGCAAAGGCAAACGGCGCCGACGTGGTTCTCATTGACACCGCAGGCCGTCTCCACAATAAGGTGGGACTTATGAACGAACTGAAGAAAATAAAGGAGGTTATGAAGAAAGTGATGCCGGATGCGCCGGACGAGGTGATGCTGGTACTTGACGGAAGCACAGGTCAAAATGCTTTCGAGCAGGCAAAGCAGTTCTCCGCCGTGACGCAGATAACGAGTCTCGCCATTACAAAACTTGACGGCACTGCCAAGGGAGGAGTCGTTATAGGTATAAGCGACCAGCTGAAAGTTCCGGTGAAATACATAGGCCTGGGAGAAGGAATGGAGGATCTACAGTTGTTCAACAGGCGGCAGTTCGTGGATTCCCTGTTCAATTCAAAATGAAATACCAATAAAGACAACATATTGTTTTGAAGCATAATCATGTTGATATAGTAACACTTGGCTGCTCGAAGAACCTCGTTGACAGTGAAATTCTTATGAAGCAGTTTGAGCAGAACGGCTATTCCTGTTCACACGACAGCAAGAGACCTTGTGGCGAGATAGCAGTGATAAACACATGTGGCTTCATAGAGGCTGCCAAAGAGGAAAGCATCAGCACAATACTGGATTATGCCGAACGCAAGAAGAACGGCAGGCTGGGCAAACTATTTGTCATGGGCTGCCTGTCACAGCGTTACAGGAAAGAACTTGAAAATGAGCTGCCGGAGGTGGATAAGTTTTATGGGAAGTTCGACTACAAGCAACTCATAGCCGACCTCGGCATGGCCAAGGCCCCAACATTCACAACCGGACGCACGCTCACGACGCCCGGGCACTATGCGTATGTGAAGATAAGTGAGGGCTGCGACCGCCATTGTGCCTATTGTGCGATACCTATAATGACCGGCAGGCACAAGAGCCGGCCAAAGCGTGAGATATTGGACGAGATGAAATCGCTCGTCGGTCAGGGCGTTAAGGAATTTCAGATAATAGCACAGGAACTCACATTCTATGGTATGGACATTGACGGCAAGGCACATATCGCTGACCTCGTGAGGGAAATGTCAGATATCCCAGGTGTAGAGTGGATAAGACTTCATTACGCATATCCCGCGCAATTCCCTTACGAGTTACTCGATGTCATGCGCGAGAAAAAGAATGTGTGCAAGTACCTTGACATTGCTTTGCAGCACATCTCAGACAACATGCTCGAGGCGATGCACCGCCACATCACAAAGGAAGAGACCTGCCGACTTATAGAGACAATACGCGAGAAGGTTCCCGGAATCGCAATCAGGACAACGTTGATGGTGGGCTTCCCCGGCGAGACCGAGGACGACTTCCGTGATCTCATGGATTTCACGCGCGAGGCACGCTTCGAGCGCATGGGTGCATTCGCCTATTCTGAAGAGGAGGGGACGTATGGCGCAACCCACTACACCGATGACGTTCCTGCGGAGACAAAGGAAAGACGGTTGTCTGAACTCATGTCGCTTCAGCAGTCGATAAGTGCGGAACTTGAGGAAGAGAGGATTGGCACGGTGATGAAGGTCATAATAGACCGCAGGGAGGGCGATTACTACATAGGAAGGACGGAGTTCAGTTCGCCGGAGGTAGACCCCGAGGTGCTTATAAGGGCGGACGAGCGTATGCTCCGCAGGGGATATTTCTACGATGTGATGATAACCGGGGCTGAGGAGTTTGACCTTTATGCCACCACGGTGTTCTGAGGCGTTTGACATTTGACCACTGGAATAAAAGAAACCTTTACCTATATGAACAATAAAGACTTCATACAACAACTGTCCCAGAGGTTGGGAATTACGCAGGATGAAGCCCAATCAACAATGAACAAGGCTATAGACATCATGGGGGATGTCTTTCAGGAGGGCGATTCTGTTTACTTGCCCAACTTCGGTACGTTCGAGTTGAAGAAACGTATGGAGCGTATTGTGGTGAATCCTTCCACCAAACAGCGGATGCTGGTGCCGCCAAAACTGGTGCTGGGCTTCAGGCCAGTAGCTTCGGTTAAGGAGAAACTGAAGAATGGAGGAACCGCCAATGAGTAAGGTCGCGTTTCCGGAAATGGCCTCAATGCTTGCAGAGCGCAGCGGTATAAGCATTGAAAAGGCGCAGGAGTTCTTGTCGGCAGTGCTTGACACTGTAATAGACGGGCTCGGCAAGGACAAGCTGCTGAAAATAAAGGGACTTGGAACTTTTAAGGTTATTGAGGTGAAACAGCGCAAGAGCGTTGATGTGAACACCGGCAAGGACATAATAATAGAAAGTCGCGAGAAAATCACATTCACCCCTGACGCTGTGATGAAGGACTTTGTGAACAGACCTTTCTCACAGTTCGGGACGGTGGTGCTCAACCGTGGTGTTGACTTTTCTGAATTTAAGTCTTCTGTTTCTGAAAAAGAAATCGAAGAGGATGAAAGGGGGGCTGCTGTTGTAACTGCCGGCAATGACGGGCAGGAAAATTATTGTGACGATGAAAACACACAGGAAAATGACACTGTTCCCGAGACAGAGCAACCAGCTGGCAAGACCAGTAATGTTGACGATGTAAATAACGAAAAAGGTGTGGCTTATGATATGGAGACAACACCGGATACTGACAGTCACACCTTTGCGGATAAGCCTGACATGCAATGCGTAAGTACTGGCGATTTGGATGAAACTTGTGTTGCGGAGAGTTTTGCCGTTGACATGCAGCCTGCTGATGCTTGCACGCAACCTGTTGATAACGATTGTGAAGCGGCAGTGGAGGAAACTGCGGCTGAAACAATAACGACAAAAGAACAAAACGAAAAACAAGATAAAAATATGGGAAATCTACCAAACGACAAAGATGGCAGTGCTTGGAAACGCTGGCTAACTGTCATCATTCTGATAGCCTTGGTTGGCTTAATTGCTTATTATCTGTTTGATTTCTCGAACAAAAGAGAAAGCGATGCTCGGAATCAGATGATCGTAAGTCAGGTAATGGCGGTTGATTCACAGGATGTTGACAAACATTCACCAGACTCCGCAGCAATATCGGATTCTGTGAAAAAGGCAAACCGTGAGAAGGCAACCAAAGACTCGCCTGTTGCACAGGCATTGAAGGAGAAGGAGGAAAAAGCACGAAACACTACTGAAGCGAAGCCGAAACCGGAGCCGTTGAAGGAAAAGATAAAGGATAGCAAGCCCCATGACAAGCCTGTGGCTACAGTAAAGGCGACCGACAAGGAACTTGAAACCTCGAGAAGGCTCGTAAAGTACGGAGCATACGACATCGTTGGTACGGACCGCGTGATAACCGTTAAAAAGGGGCAGACGATGGCATCCATAGCCAAGGTCTGGCTCGGCAAGGACATGGCATGTTACATTGAGGTGCATAACGGCGTAAAGACAATCACAGAGGGTCAGAAAATTAATATACCCAAACTGGTTCTAAAGAAGAAGAACAAAAAATGAATGGCACGCTCCAAATCAATGCTGCCAGAGGCTTAAATGGTTGTGGAGCGTGTTTTGTAAATGACAATAAGCATAAAGTTTCTTAAAAGTAAGTTTTGAGAAACTTTTTTAATACTTTTTAGTCGCCTTTATTCGACTATGAAAGGCGAAAGTGTTACTTTTGCGCTTAAATAAATAATACGAACAAAAATAAAGAAAAACATGTCAGAAGCATTTGATATACGTGAATTGAGCAGCCGGATTGAGCAGCAAAGCTCGTTCATTGGTTCTCTAACGATGGGTATGGATCGTGTCATCGTTGGACAGAAACATCTTATAGACTCACTGCTAATAGGTCTTCTCAGTGACGGTCACATTCTTCTCGAGGGTGTGCCAGGACTGGCAAAGACACTCGCGATAAAGACGCTGGCACAACTAATAGATGCTGGCTACAGCCGCATTCAGTTCACTCCCGACCTGCTCCCGGCTGATGTCATAGGAACGCTGATATACTCGCAGAAAGACGAGAATTTCCATGTCAAGAAAGGTCCTGTGTTTGCCAATTTTGTACTGGCTGACGAGATAAACCGCGCCCCAGCCAAGGTGCAGAGCGCGTTGTTGGAGGCCATGCAGGAACATGTTGTCACAATAGGGGGCGAAACGTTTGTCCTGCCAGACCCATTCCTTGTGATGGCAACGCAGAACCCCATAGAACAGGAGGGGACATACCCTCTGCCAGAGGCACAGGTTGACCGTTTCATGCTGAAGGTTATGATAGACTATCCCACAATCAGCGAGGAGAAACTCATCATCAGGGAAAACCTGCAGGGCGCGTTGCCTGCGGTGACACCCGTCGTCTCCGCCGCCGAAATTCTTCAAGCCCGCGATGTGGTAAGGCAGGTGTATATCGACGAGAAGATAGAACAGTACATCGCTGACATCGTTTTTGCCACACGATACCCCGACAGATACGGACTCGCATCGTTGAAGGATATGATAACCTTTGGAGGGTCTCCGCGCGCGTCCATAAATTTGGCCAAGGCAGCGCGTGCCTTCGCTTTCATAAAGCGCAGGGGATATGTTGTCCCAGAGGACGTGCGTGCCGTTGCCCATGACGTGCTGCGCCACCGAATCGGACTGAGTTACGAGGCAGAGGCAAGCAACGTTAACGCAGAGGAGATTGTGAGCAGCATAATAAACAAGGTGGAAGTGCCATGACCTGCAGCTTCTCTCACGGCACAATGCCTGGGCGTTTTGCATGATTTTCAAGTGTATGTTTACGGAAAATTATGTTTAGTGCAGACAAAAATGGTGTAATGGATACGCAGGATATACTTAAAAAAGTTCGCAAGATAGAGATAAAAACACGTGGGCTGAGCCGCAACATATTCGCAGGTCAGTATCACTCGGCGTTTAAAGGGCGCGGCATGGCATTCAGCGAGGTTCGTGAATATCAGTTCGGTGACGATGTGCGCGACATAGACTGGAATGTTACGGCACGTTTCCACCGCCCGTATGTCAAGGTCTATGAAGAAGAGCGTGAACTGACAGTAATGCTGCTGATTGACGTGAGCGGTTCTCTTGACTTCGGAACAAGGAAGTGCATGAAGCGCGACATGGTAACGGAAATCGCCGCCACGTTGGCATTCAGTGCAATACAGAACAATGACAAAATTGGAGTCGTGTTCTTTTCTGACAAGATAGAGAAATATATCCCGCCAAAGAAAGGCCGTAAGCACATATTGTATATTATTCGTGAGTTGATAGATTTCAAGGCAGCAAGCAGGAAGACAAACCTGAAGAATGCTGTTGAGTTTCTCACCAGTGTGACAAAGCGACGCTGCACGGCATTCCTTATAAGCGATTTCTATGACCATAGCGACTTTGAAAATGCACTCACAATATGTAACCGCAAGCACGATGTGGTTGCAATTCAGGTTTACGACCGCTGTGCGAGAGAACTTCCTGACGTTGGAATTATGAAAGTCCTTGATGCGGAAACGGGACACGAGATGTATATTGACACAGGCAGCCGGAAACTGCGTGCTGCACACAATGCTCACTGGCAGAAACGTCAGCGCGAACTGAATGACACGTTTTTAAAGAGCAGGATTGACAATGTGTCTGTATCCACAACCGATGATTATGTTAAATCCCTCATGCAACTGTTTGCCATGCGTGGATAAATGTTTAATGAATACAGTACAGGTTTTGATAGATAAAGTGTTAAAGGTAACGAGAAATGTATTGATCGCAGTTGCGCTGATGATCAGCGTGTTGCCATCTGCCGCTCAAGTTGAGGTGAAGTCGAGTATAGACTCCACTGCTATATACATTGGGCAGCAGGCACACGTCACCCTCGATGTTACTCTCCGTTCTGGAATGAAACTGATACTTCCCGAGTTCAAGCCACAGCAATACATCACACCAGGCGTGGAGGTGTTGGAGCAGAGCGTTGCAGACACTGCGAAACTCGACGGCGACATGCTCAGGGTGTCGAGGGTATATACTTTGACATCATTTGACGAGAACATATATTACATCCCGCCAATGAACGTAAGTGTCGGTGGCAAGAACTACAAGAGCCGTGAACTCGCCCTTAAAGTGTTCACGGTGGAGGTTGACACACTGCATCCGGAAAACTTCTATCCGCCGAAGGACGTGCAGAACAATCCTTTCAAGTGGGAGGACTGGAGCGCACTTTTCTGGCTCGGTGTCCTGCTGTCTGTGCTTACCGTATTGCTTTATTACCTTTACACGAGACTCCGTGGGAACAAGCCTGTCATTGCAAAGGTGAGGCTTGTAAAGCATGTGCCACCTCATCAGAAGGCAATGAAGGAGATTGAGCGTATCAAGGCGGAGAACCTCGCATTGTCTGAAGACCAAAAAGAATATTACACCAAACTCACCGATACACTGCGTAAGTACATCGAGGAGCGGTTCGGATTCAGTGCGATGGAGATGACAAGTTCCGAAATAATATCCAGCCTAAAGGCAAATGGTGACAGTGAAATGATAAAGGAACTTCACGAGTTGTTCGAGACGGCAGACCTCGTAAAGTTTGCAAAGTACTCCACACTTGCCAACGAGAACGACAACAACCTCGTGAACGCGATACAGTTCATCAACACCACAAAGAATGAAGACCAGCCACAGGTGGAGCGCGTGGAGCCGAAACTCACCACAGAGGAAATGCATCACATGCACCAGCGCCGGGCTCTGAAATGGTCGATAGGTGTCCTTGTGGCCGCGTGTGCCGGAATATTGGTGTATATAATATATAACGTGGCAGTACTGCTGTCGTATGAGATTGAGATATGGAGTTTCTAAACAAAGAGTGCTTTCTGCTGTTGCTGCTGCTCGTTCCATATTTCTTGTGGCATGTCCTTTACCGCAAGAAGAGTGAGCCGACGATGAAGATGAGCGACACAAATGCCTACCGATATGCCCCGAAGAGCATGAAGATGAGGCTTATGTGGTTGCCAGACGCACTGCGTGTGCTAACCTTCGTACTGGTAGTCATAATCCTTGCACGTCCGCAGGCACAGACTTCGTGGGGAAACCGCACGGTTGAGGGAATCGATATTATGCTTGCTATGGACGTTTCCACGAGTATGCTCGCCGAGGATCTCAAGCCGAACCGCATAGAAGCAGCAAAGGATGTTGCCACGGAGTTCATATCAGACCGGCCAGATGACAATATCGGCCTGACTGTTTTTGCCGGAGAGGCTTTCACCCAATGCCCAATGACAACCGACCATGCCTCGCTTCTTAACCTTCTACAGAACGTCAGGACAGACATTGCGGCGCGGGGGCTGATAGCAGACGGCACCGCAATTGGTATGGGACTTGCCAATGCTGTTGGGCGTTTGAAAGAAAGCAAGACAAAGAGCAAGGTCGTAATACTGCTTACCGATGGCAGCAACAACATGGGTGACATATCCCCACTGACTGCGGCAAACATCGCAAGCAGCCTTGGCTTTCGTGTATATACAGTGGCCGTCGGTGCAAGGACTGTAGCTCCATACCCTGTGCAAGTTGGAGGTACAACACAGTATGTAAATGCCAAGGCCGACATTGACACCAAGACGCTGAGCCAGATAGCTGCCACTGCGGGCGGACATTTCTACCGCGCCACTAACAACACCGAGTTGAAGCAGATTTACAAGGATATAGACAAACTGGAAAAGACGCGCATGGACGTGAAGAAATTCTCGCGGCACTACGACATGTACCAGCCGTTCGCATTGGCTGCCATGCTGACGCTGCTGCTTGAGATGTTTCTCCGCCTCACTGCATTCCGACGCATTCCGTAAATAAGAAATCAGATGTTAAGATTTGAAGCACCGATATATTTATACCTTCTGGTTCTCGTCCCGGTCATGGCTGCCGTCAGGTGGGTCATGCTGCGAAGCCGCAGGAAAAAACTCGCAAAGTTTGGAGACACGGCACTTCTGGTTCAACTCATGCCAGGCGTGTCCAAGGCCAGGCGTGCGGTGAAGTTCTGGCTGCTGCTGTCGGCACTGGCAATGATTGTCGTCATGCTTGCACGGCCGCAGTCAGGGGCAAAGATAAGCAATGAGAAGCGTAAGGGAATTGAGGCGGTGATAGCACTTGACATAAGCAACTCGATGCGCGCTGAGGATGTCGTGCCGTCGCGACTTGAAAAGAGCAAGATGCTGATAGAAAACCTGGTGGACAACTTCACCAACGACAAAGTGGGTCTTGTGG
Source organism: uncultured Prevotella sp. (assembly GCA_900548585.1). Lineage (GTDB taxonomy): Bacteria > Bacteroidota > Bacteroidia > Bacteroidales > Bacteroidaceae > Prevotella. Next base: position 37,129 of record URLI01000007.1, read on the forward strand.
TGTTTGCCGGTGATGCTTTTATCCAGTTGCCTATAACGAGTGACTATGTTTCAGCCAAAATGTTCATGCAGAACGCAGATCCGAATCTTATTGCATCACAGGGAACAAACATAGGCGAGGCGTTGAGGATAGCATCTGGCAGTTTCACTCAGGCGGAAAATATCGGACGTGCAATAATCGTGATTACCGACGGTGAGGATCATGAGGGCGGGGCAGAAGCCGCAGCAGCCGCAGCCAGGAAGAAGGGAATGAACGTCTTCGTGCTTGGTGTCGGGTCGGCAAAGGGTTCGCCGATACCAGATGGACAGGGAGGATATGTCAAGGACAATACAGGTGCCGAGGTCTTGTCTGCCCTCAACGAGAATATGTGCAGACAGATAGCTGAGGCTGGCGGTGGTGGCTATATACATGTGGACAACACCAACTTGGCGCAGGAAAAACTCAATGTCGCGCTGGCAAAACTGCAGAAAGGCGATTTCGACAGCGTTATCTACAGCGAGTATGACGAGCAGTTCCGTGCCGTTGCCATAATAGTACTGTTGCTGATAATTGCCGAAGTGTGCATCATGGAGAGCCGCAACCCTTTGCTAAGGAACGTGAGGCTGTTCAGTAGGAAAACAAATTCAGGGAAAAACAGATGATGAGGAATATATTGATATTAATGCTTTTGGCAGTTGCTTCAGCATCTTTCGCGCAGAACGACCGTGACTATATTAGGAGAGGAAACCGCCTGTACCGTGCAAAGAAGTTTAACAAGGCAGAGGTGGAGTATCGCAAGGCCGTCGCCGCAAATTCAGAGAATCCGCAGGCGGTTTATAATCTCGGGTGTGCAATGATGATGATTCAGAAGGACTCTGTTGCCGTGACATACTTCGAGCGTGCATCGCAACTTGAACAAAACAAACTGCGCCGTGCCAAGTCGAACCATAACATTGGTGTGATATTGCAAAATCACAAGATGTACGACAAGGCAATCGAGGCTTACAAGAATGCCTTGCGGGACAACCCTAATGACAATGAGACACGGTATAACCTCGCCCTGTGCAAGAAACTCCTTAAAAAACAGCCCAAGGATAAGGATCGTAAAAAGGACAACAAGAATAAGGATAAGAAGCAGAACAAGCAGGACAAGGACAGGAACAATGATAAAAAGGACGACAATAATAAGCAAAAAGAGCAGCCGCGAAAGGAGCATATGAGCAAGGACAACGCCGAGCAACTCCTCAACGCTGCCATGCAGGATGAGAAACAGACGCAGCAAAGATTGCAGAAGGCAATGCAGAGGCCGCGCAGGAACCGCAGTCAGAAGAATTGGTAAACAAAAATGGAAGGTGTGTTTATGAAGAAATATTTTATAATTTTTATTTTTCTCACAACGTTTTTGGTGGTAAGATCACAGACACTCACCGTCAATGCGCCGTCACATGTGACAACAGGCGACAACTTTCGCCTGTCATACACGGTGAACACACAGAGTGCCGGTGACATCCGTATAGGCAATATACCTGAAGGACTGGAACTTATCGCAGGACCATACAGGTCGGAACAGTCGAGTTTCCAGATTGCATACGGGCACACGAGCAGCAGTAGTTCGGTGACATTCACGTTCATCCTGTGTGCTGTGCGCCCTGGCAACTACACTATTCCGTCTGCCAAGCTCTCTATTGGCGGCAAGACGATAACCTCGCGTGCAGCAAGGATAAAAGTTTCCGGCACGGCTGCAAACACAGGTGGCGCGCCACGTATGCACGAGGACGGTGAGCCGTCGGGCAGGACAGGCAATTCAGCAGGAAACATTTCCGGCAAGGATCTTTTCATAAAAGTTAGCGCAAACAAAACCCGCGTATATGAACAGGAGCCGGTATTGCTTACATACAAGGTATATACGCTCGTGGATTTGAGCCAGTTAGAGGGCAAAATGCCCGACCTGAACGGTTTCCACACGCAGGAAGTGAAACTACCGCAACAGAAGTCTTTCCACATAGAAAAGGTAAACGGGCGGAACTACCGTTGCGTTACATGGAGTCAGTATGTCATGTATCCGCAGATGACCGGGAGGCTTGAGATACCGAGCATAACGTTCAATGGCATCGTTGTGCAGCAAAACAGAAATGTTGATCCGTTTGAGGCATTCCTCAACGGAGGCTCCGGGTATGTCGAGGTGAAACGCAGCATAAAAGCCCCTGGGATGACAATAAACGTGGAACCGCTGCCTGCCAAGCCCGCTGGGTTCTCTGGTGGAGTGGGGCGTTTCAACATTTCTGCACAGTTGGAAAACAAGGTTGTTAAGGCAGGCACGCCATTGTCTCTGCGCGTTATTGTGAGCGGCAGCGGAAACCTAAAGCTCATAAAACAGCCAGTGGTGGCTTTCCCAAAGGATTTCGATAAGTACGACCCTAAGATAACTGATAAGACAAAACTTACGGGCAACGGTCTTGAGGGCAACATGATATACGATTTCCTTGCCGTTCCGCGCAATAAAGGCACATACACAATACCTGCAGTTGAGTTCGTCTATTTTGACACAGTCTCAAAGTCATACAAAACGATAAAGACGCAGCCGATTGAGATCACTGTGGAAAAGGGCAGCGGAAACTCGGAATCTGATGATTTCATGGATCTTAGAAATCAGGACATAAGACCAATTAAAACAGGCGAAGTGAATGTAGAGCCTGCCGGCGCTTTCTTCTTCGGCTCCAAGGCCTACCTGTTGACAATCGGTCTCTTGTTCGTTGTTTTCGTCACTTTGATGTTTGTTTTCAGGAAGAGGGCAGCATATAATTCCGACTTGGTGATGGTTAAGGGCAGGAGAGCCAATAAAGTCGCCAACAAACGTCTTCAGGTAGCAAAGTCGCTGATGTTTGCCAATCGTTCTTCCGAGTTCTATGACGAGGTGTTGCGTGCCTTGTGGGGATATGCCGGCGACAAGTTCAACGTACCTGTCGAGCATCTTTCGCGTGAGAACATCAATGAGATACTTACCGCGAAAGGTGTCATGGAGGACACCGTCAGCCGCTTTGTGGGGGCGATAGACGAGTGTGAATACGAGCGTTACGCCCCGGGGAACGTAAAAGGTAATATGAGCAAGACATTCGAATCTGCAATGACTGCAATAATGAGGATAGAGGAAACAGTAAAAAAGACCAGTCGCACAGGTGTTGCCTTGGCTGTTTTTATCTTTATGCTTGTGCCTGTTTCGGCATTCGCGGGAAACTCACTGAAGTCATCAGCCGACAACGCATACCGCAAAGGTAACTACCAGCAGGCCATAAACGAATATGAACAACTGCTGAAGAGAGGTGTAAGCGCCGATGTTTATTATAATCTCGGCAACGCATATTACCGCTCCGAGAACATAACAAGGGCTATAATAAATTATGAGAGGGCATTGCTGTTGTCACCCGGCGACAACGACATACGTTTCAACCTACAGTTGGCACGCTCGAAGACGATAGACAGGATAACGCCAGAGAGTGAGATGTTTTTTGTTACATGGTACCGCTCATTGGCAAGTCTCACAAACGTGGACGGCTGGGCATACATCTCAATTACAAGTCTCATGGCCGCATTGTTCCTTGCCCTCGTTTACCTTTTCTCAAAGAGAACATGGCTTCGCAAGGTTGGATTTTTCGCAGGAATGACAATGTTGCTGATATTTGTCGTTTCCAATGTATTTGCTTCATGGCAGCGTCATATACTTGACGAACGCACAGGCGCGGTCGTAGTGACACCTTCGGTGAACGTGAAGAGAAGTCCGGAGGCAAACTCAGCTGACGCATTCCCGATACATGAAGGTACAAAGGTGGAGATAACAGACGACTCGATGAGCGAATGGAAATACATACGCCTTGCCGACGGAAAGGAAGGCTGGGTCTCGGTCAAGGCAATAGAAAGAATATAACTTATGGAAGGACTTTTGGCACTCGACCATATCATTTTGGAATTATTCAACGGCAGCGACTCGCTTTATGTTGACGGGCTGATTCTGGTACTTACAAATGCGCTGACATGGATTCCGCTTTATTTGGCATTGGCCTTAGTTATAATAAAAAACAACGAGACTATGCCGCAGATATTGCTGGCAATTGGCTGTGCTGCGGCGTGTGTTCTTATTACGAGTGTGGTGTCAGATTGTGTCGTGAAGCCATACTTCGAGCGGCTAAGGCCCACAAACGACCCCCTAATAAAATACAGCATTGATGTGGTCAACGGCATAAGGGAGACAAATTTTGGATTCTTCTCCTCGCACGCAGCAAACACAATGGGCATAGCCATGTTCGTTTCCTTGTTGCTGAGAAGTAGGAAACTAACGTGTATGATGATGCTTTGGTCTATCGTCAACGGTTACACGCGTCTTTATCTCGGCGTGCATTACCCCAGTGACGTGTTTGCCGGGCTGCTCTTCGGGGCAGTGACAGGCATTGTTGTGTATGCTATATATAACAAGGTATATAGACGAATATCTCCAGATATTAAACTTATCTCCACACAATATACGTCAACAGGCTACTCATACGATGACATAAACCTTGTATTCGGCGTTATGATTTTTACGTTGCTTGTAGCCTCGGTGGCTGCAATATTCGTGTTATAAACCTAAAAAGATTATGAGGACAAAGGAAATAAGGATAGAAGAATACGATTACGAACTGCCGGACAGCAGGATTGCAAAGTTCCCGCTGTCGCAGCGCGACCACAGCAAACTGCTGTTGTATGACAAAGGAAGGCTCGGTGAAGACGTTTTCTTCAATTTGCCGGAGCATATTCCCAGCGGGTCACTGATGATTTTCAACAACACCAGGGTGATACAGGCGCGACTGCATTTCCGCAAGCCGACAGGGGCATTGATAGAGGTATTCCTACTCGAGCCATACCAGCCTGCCGACTACGAGCGCATCTTCCAGCAACAGGAGTCATGTTCGTGGCTATGTATGATAGGCAACCTGAAGAAATGGAAGAGCGAGACGCTTGTCAGGGAGATTAACATAGACGGGAAGACCGTCTTGCTGAAGGCCGAGAAAAAGGAACGCCCGGAATCGTCGCAGTATGAGAACGTTCGTTTCTCGTGGGATGCTGACGGGCTGTCGTTCAGCGAACTGCTCGAGGCAGTGGGCGAGCTCCCGATACCGCCATACCTGAACCGCGAGACGGAGGAGAGCGACAAGACGACATACCAGACCGTATATAGCAAGATAGAGGGCAGTGTTGCTGCGCCGACGGCGGGACTCCATTTCAGTGACGATGTGCTGAAGGCACTCGATGACAAAGGGGTGGAGCGTCAGGAGGTGACGTTGCACGTTGGCGCCGGTACGTTCAAGCCGGTGAAGGCGGACGAGATAGGCGACCACGAGATGCACACCGAGTACATCTGCGTTAAACGCATTGTGCTGGAAAGAATGATAGCCAAAGATGCAGATGTGGTTGCTGTGGGGACAACGAGCGTGAGGACTGTTGAGAGCCTGTATTATATAGGTTGCAAGATAGCTGCCTGTAAGGACATTCCCGAGGAGAAACTGCATGTCGGCCAATGGGAGCCATACGAGAGCAAATGTTTGCTGACACCGAAAGAGGCATTGCAGGAAATAATAGACTACCTTGACCGCAACCAACTTGTGTCTCTGCATACCAGCACACAGATAATCATCGCACCTGGATATGATTATAAATATGTAAAGAGGCTGATAACAAACTTCCACCAGCCTAAAAGTACCCTGCTTCTCCTTGTCAGCGCGTTCCTAAAGGGACGCTGGCGCGAGGTTTACGACTATGCCATCGGTCATGGTTTCCGTTTCCTGAGTTACGGCGACAGCAGTCTGCTTACCCCGCCTGACGACAACATGAATAATAACAAAGGCCTATGAAATACGGATTTGTAACAGTGGCATCGGCAATACCATCGGTAAGGGTTGCTGATGTGAAATATAACACAGACGAGACAATAAGGATTATCGACGAGGCAGACGCCAAGGGCGTGGAGTTCGTTGTTTTCCCGGAACTGGGCATAACGTCATATTCATGTCAGGATCTTTTCCGTCAGCAAGTGCTGCTTGACGGGGCAGAGCGCGGCGTGCGCATGATTGCGGAACACTGCGCGGCATCAGACATAGTAGCAATAATAGGTGCCCCCGTTGCCGTCGGCTCAATGTTGATCAACTGTGCCGTGGTCATTCAGCATGGCAGCATACTTGGTATCGTTGCAAAGACATTCTTGCCAAACTATTCTGAGTTTTACGAAAAGCGGTGGTTCGCTTCTTCCAGGGACATTGCATACGAAACAACGATTGAGTATGCAGGGCAAATGGTTGATATTTCCCCGCGCACAACGCTGTTCCGCACCAGCTGCGGTGTAACATTTGGAATCGAGTTGTGCGAGGATCTGTGGGCTCCGCTGCCACCGAGCAGCAACCTTGCTGTTTCCGGTGCGGACATCATATTCAACCTATCGGCATCAGACGAACTTACAGGCAAGCACGAATACTTGCTCAACCTCGTGTCACAGCAGAGCGCGCGCAATATATGTGGATATGTATATAGTGCGTGCGGCTTTGGCGAAAGCACGCAGGATGTCGTGTTCGCAGGCAATGCCTTTGTTTGCGAAAATGGCAAGATGCTTGCCGCCGCCAGACGCTTCTCTATTGAGCCACAACTTGTTGTCGCGCAGATAGACGTGGAACGCATGCGGGCTGAACGGCGCCTCAACAATACATTTACTGCGGCAGAGGCGCAATTAAATGACAGGCCGAGGATTGTGGAGTGTATGGCAACGCGCCGCGACAATGACAAATTCCACCTTTTACGCGCCATCTGTCCCACACCGTTCGTACCGTCGGAAGAGATACTGCAGGACAGGTGCGACGAGATTTTCGGCATACAGGTGATGGGACTTGCAAAGCGTCTTGTGCATACAGGGTGCAAACGTGTCGTGCTCGGCATCAGTGGAGGACTTGACAGCACGCTCGCTCTACTCGTTTGCGTAAAGACATTCGACAAACTGGGAATGCCTCGTAAAGGCATTCTCGGCGTGACTATGCCAGGTTTTGGTACAACCGACCGTACATACCGCAACGCCGTCTCGCTGATGAAATCGCTTGGCATCGAAATGCGTGAAATAAATATTTCCGATGCCGTTATCCAGCACTTCAAGGACATCGGGCACGACATTGACGAGCATGATGTAACCTACGAGAACTCGCAGGCACGCGAGCGCACACAGATACTGATGGATCTTAGCAACAAGGAAGGCGCGCTGGTCATAGGCACGGGCGACCTGTCGGAACTGGCACTCGGATGGGCCACCTACAACGGCGACCATATTTCCATGTACGGTGTTAATTCGAGCATTCCCAAGACGCTGATACGCTACCTCGTGAGAAGCGTGGCAACGGATGCCGGCATCGACGAGGCATCGCGTGCCACACTGCTCGACATCATAGACACTCCTATAAGTCCTGAACTGACACCTGCCGACGATGAAGGCAAGATCAGTCAGAAGACTGAGCAAATCGTGGGGCCATACGAACTGCATGACTTCTTCCTGTACTACATGCTGCGCTTCGGTTTCTCGCCAGACAAGATACTATTTCTCGCAAGGCACGCTTTCGGGACTGGGACAGTGAGGGAGAAGTACGACGATGAAACGATAAGGCACTGGTTGGGAGTGTTCATGCGTCGTTTCTTCTCGCAGCAGTTCAAGCGGTCGTGCCTTCCCGATGGACCGAAAGTGGGCAGTGTGAGTCTCAGCCCTCGTGGCGACTGGCGTATGCCGTCAGACGCTTCAGGCAATTCGTGGAGCGTTTAGCATAGTGGCGGTTGTATATCTTTTGCCGATAAAATCGCCGTATTTGGTTAGTAAAATCGCCGTGTTTGGTGAGTAAAATCGCCGTATTTGCTTCCCAATTACGCCGTATTTGCAAGTCAGATTGGTATCAAACAAAGAAATATTAACAATAATACGTCATGCAGAAGCATATAACTTGTATAGCGTTGCTCATTCTGTCGTGTTACTTGCATTGCACAGCACAAGGACAGATACTCAATTCTGCATATATCAAATATATAGACAGATATTCATGTCTCGCGGTGGAGCAGATGCAGCTGCACGGCATACCGGCGAGCATAACTCTCGCGCAGGGTCTGATAGAGAGTGGAGCGGGGCAGAGTGAACTGGCACGCAACGGCAACAATCATTTCGGTATAAAGTGTCATGGCTGGATGGGAAGGACAGTCTATCACGATGACGACCTGTCCGGTGAGTGTTTCCGTGCATACGACAATGTGCGGCAGAGTTATGAAGACCACAGCATGTTCCTCGTAAACGGCCGCCGTTACCGAAGTCTTTTCTCGCTGTCGCCTGGCGATTACCGTGGATGGGCGATAGGGCTTAAGGCTGCCGGATATGCTACAAACCCGTCATACGCCGATATGCTGATACGGATTATTGAGCAGTACAGGCTATACGAATTCGACGGTAGTGTAAAAAGACCAGCCATACCTGTAGAAACAAAAGAGGAAGAATTCAAGGTGCAGATGTGCAACGGAACTCCTTACGTTGTTGCGAGGCGCGGTGAGACACTGCGATCCGTAAGTGAGATGACGGGGGTGTCTGTGAGACGATTGGCAAAGTATAACGAGATGGCACGGAACTCAGTGCTGAGACAAGGCGCACCGATATATCTCGAGAGGAAGCCGAAGCGTGCCTCAAGGGTTTACCGTGGCGTGTATCACGAGGTGGTGGCAGGCGAGAGCATGCACTCCATAGCACAGAAGTATGCCATGCGTGTCGGGACGCTCTACAGGATAAATAACCTGCCGCCGGAGTATGGTATAAAGGTTGGCGACAAACTGCGAATACGTTGAACTGTAAAGACCGCCATTCGTTTTGCCTCAAGTGCCAACTCTTTTTATGGCATACGCGCAATTTTAGGCGCAAATGTTTTTGTAATTGTGAAAAAAGTATTAACTTTGCCATGTTATAAAGGTTCGCAAAACGTCAGAAAGACGCTGAAACAGGCCTCTGCGGGCATTTTTAATGAATTTAACAATATAATATGATGGACGAAAATCAGACATTTGATCAGGACAGAATTATAAAAATCAATATCGAGGAGGAGATGAAGTCATCCTATATCGACTATTCTATGTCGGTGATTGTGGCGCGCGCCCTGCCGGACGTGCGTGATGGCTTCAAACCTGTGCACCGCCGCATACTTTACGGAATGAAAGGTATAAATAACGTCAGTTCGCAGCCGTACAAGAAATGCGCGCGCGTGGTGGGCGAGGTGCTTGGCAAGTACCACCCGCATGGCGACAGTTCGGTTTATGGCGCACTCGTCCGCATGGGACAGGAATGGAACATGCGCTACACGCTCGTTGACGGACAGGGGAACTTCGGGTCTGTGGACGGTGACTCTCCAGCAGCCATGAGATATACCGAGTGCCGCCTTTCCAAGATGGGCGAGCAGATAATGGACGACATTGAGAAGGACACCGTTGACATGGTGAACAACTTTGACGACTCGCTCACAGAACCGAGCGTGATGCCGACGAAAATACCAAACCTGCTTGTAAATGGCGGAAACGGTATTGCCGTGGGTATGGCGACGAACATTCCGACACACAACCTTGGTGAGGTTATCGACGGGTGCTGCGCATATATCGACAATCCTGACATTGACACTGATGGGCTGATGAAATACATACCTGCTCCAGACTTTCCCACGGGGGCGTACATATATGGCCTGCAGGGTGTAAGAGAGGCTTACGAGACTGGACGCGGGCGGATAATGATGCGCGCCAAGGCAGAGATAGAGAGCGATGAGAACCACGACAAGATTGTAATAACGGAGATACCCTACGGGGTGAACAAGGCGCAACTTATAGAATATATTGCGGATCTGGTGAAAGACGGACGGCTCGAAGGAATTTCCAATGCCAATGACGAGACTGGCCGCCAGGGTATGCGCATCGTAATAGACATAAAGAGAGACGCAAACGCGAACGTCATTCTCAACAAATTGTTCAAGATGACCGCGCTGCAGAGTTCGTTCTCTGTGAATAACATTGCACTGGTGCCAAGTCGCAGCGACCATTCCAAACTATACCCGCGCCTGCTAACTCTGCGTGAGTGCATAGGGTATTTTGTGGATCACAGACACGAGGTGACAATACGGCGCACGCAGTTCGACCTTAAGAAGGCAAGGGAACGCGCGCATATCCTCAAGGGTCTGATAATTGCGTGCGACAACATCGATGAGGTGGTGCGTATCATACGCAGTTCCAGGACACCGTCCGATGCCCAGCGTAATCTTGAAAAACGCTTTGAACTCGACGAACTGCAGTCGAAGGCCATCGTAGACATGCGCCTGTCGCAGCTGACCGGGCTCCGAATGGATCAGCTTCACGCCGAATATGACGAACTGATGAGGCAGATTGATTACCTGCAGAGCATTCTTGACGACCCGGAACTGTGCAAGAAGGTAATGAAAGACGAACTCCGCGAGATAAAGGAAAAATATGGCGACGAGCGGCGCACGCAGATCGTGCCTGACGAACACGAGTTCAATGCCGAGGACTTCTATCCCAACGACCCGGTGGTAATCACCGTTAGCCATCTCGGATACATCAAGCGCACGCCACTGTCAGACTTCCGCGAGCAGTCAAGGGGAGGAGTCGGAAGCAAGGGAGCGAAGAGCCGTGACCAGGACTTCACAGAGTATATATATCCTGCAACGATGCACCAGACCATGATGTTCTTCACGAAGAAAGGTCGCTGCTACTGGCTAAAGTGCTACGACATACCGGAAGGTGACAAGAACTCGAAGGGAAGGGCAATACAGAACATGCTAAACATTGATGCCGACGACCAAGTGACAGCGTTCATGCGGCTGCAAAACAATGGGCTGAGCGATGAGGAATTCATAAACTCACACAATGTTGTGTTTGCCACGAAGAATGGTTTGGTCAAGAAAACGCTGCTCGAGGCATATTCACGTCCACGTGCCAACGGTGTCATTGCGATAAACATAAATGAGGGTGACGAGGTCGTTGATGTCAGACTGACAGACGGACATAACGAACTTATCATGGCCAACCGTAATGGCCGGGCCGTTAGGTTCAACGAGGGCGCGGTCCGCGTGATGGGACGTGTGGCAACCGGTGTAAGGGGAATGCGCCTTGACGATGGCGACGATGCCGTGGTGGGCATGGTGGTTGTCAACAAACCCGAGGAGGAAACGATAATGGTTGTCAGCGAGAATGGCTACGGCAAACGTTCACAGGTGGAGGAATACCGTGTGACAAACCGTGGAACAAAGGGCGTAAAGACGTTGAATATCACGGAAAAGACAGGGCGTCTCGTGGCGATAAAGAACGTGAACGACGAGAACGATCTTATGATAATCAACAAAAGCGGCATCACGATAAGGCTTGCGGTCAGGGAGTGCAGGGTCATGGGCAGGAACACCCAGGGCGTGAGGTTGATAAACCTGGCAAAGAAAAACGATGTCATAGCAAGCGTGTGCAAGGTGATGAGTTCTGACGACGAGGCGGTAGCCGAGCATAAGAGCCGTGAGACATTTGCGCGGAACAATGAAGCTTTCAAGACAGAGACAGGACAGCCGGAAGGCATTGCAGGACACACAGATGCAGAGGATATTACAGATGCCACCTTGGTTGATTTCGGTGAGAACGAAGAAGATAATAAGTAAAGAAATAGTATCAACTTTTTAAAATTAATTGTTATGAAAAAATTAATTATGATGGCGGTTGCTGCCCTGTTTGCTGCATCAGCCAATGCACAGACAGACATCGTAAAGATGGTCAAGAAAGCGAAGACGTACGGTGATGCCATGCAACTCGTAAATCAGGGAGTTGATGCCCTGAGCAAAGAGGATAAGGCCAAGGTGTTCTCCAAGGTGTGCGACCTTGCTGCGAAGGAGTTCTCAAGCGAGGAGGACAACTACATCAAGAAAGACAAAAACCCTGCCGGGTTCGATGCCAGCAAGGTTTATTCGGCTGCACAGAATTTCATCAGTTCTTCCATAACTCTGCGTAACATTGACCCCAAGGCAACGGTGAAGTATATCGACCAAGTCAACAAGGCGCGTGCAATCATGCTTGATGCAGGACAGGAAGGCCTTGATGCAAAGGACTACGGCAAGGTTGTATCGACGCTCGGCCTGTATGTTGATGGCGCAGAGGTAGTTTACGACGGCAAGGTGGAGATGGATCCCAATGTACCGCAGATAGCATATTTCACGACATACGGCGCTTCTGAGATCAATGACCTGAAGAGCGTGCAGAAATATTCGACTTATGCCCTCAATGACTCGACATACGGTGACAAGTCTATGTTCCTTCTGCTGTCGGCTATGGAGAAGCAGGTAAAGACAAAGGAAGACTCCGTGCAGTTCGTACAGACCATGAAGGGCTATATTGGCAAGTATCCTGACGGCAAGGCAGATGATGCAGTGCTTGGCAAGATTGTGACTTTCTATTCCGCACCTCAGTATGCCGGTGAGATAGAGAAAATCCTCAATGATGCCATTGCTGCCAATGCCAACAACAAAATGGCATGGGCATTGAAAGGTCAGACCGAACTATTCAACAACAAATACGATGATGCCATCGAGGCAAACAAGAAGGCACTCGAGATTGACGAAAAATACACCCAGGTGCGTTTCAACCTCGCTGCAAGCCAGAGAGAGAAGGGCATGGCACTGATAGACAAGGCCGGAGGAACTTTAACTGAAGAGGCAAAGGCTTTGATCAACGAGGCTCTTGAAAACCTCAAAATTGTTCGCGAGCAAGACCCAAACCACGAACTCGTACAGTGGAAATACCCAATGGTACAGTGCTATTACATACTTGGCGACAATGCCAAGGTTGAGGAAATACAGGCTTTGCCGTAAATCTGAAATATAAAGCATTACGAAAAAAGTATGACACATAGGAAGTATTTGTTTCTTACAATGCTTCTCTTGATGACAACAAGTCCGTGCTTGAACGCTCAGAAAAAGGAGATTGCTCAGGCACGGGCTTATATAAAGAGCGGCAAGAATCTTGACAAGGCTGAGGAGTCAATGAGAAAATTGCTCACTGACAGCAGCAATGCCGGCAATGTCAAGATATATATGACGCTCGCGGAATCCGTAAAAAAGCAGTATGAGCAGATAAACGAAAAATTGTATCTGCGCCAGCCGTATGACACGGCGGCTTTTTTCAATACTGCCGGTAGGATGTTCGCCGCATTCGAGAAATTGGATAGTGTCCTCGTCAAGCATGGAAGGAAGAGGGGTTTGGCAGGGAAGACAAGATCCAAGAATGCGGAATACCTTAAAGCATACAGGGCAAACCTGTATAACGGAGGGGTATATTTCCTTAGGAACAATGATTTCTCAAAGGCTTTTCAGATGTTTCAGAAATATCTTGACTGCCGGACGCAGCCATTGTTTGCCAGTAGCGGTCTTGATTCAACGGATGTCCTTGTCCCTATGGCGGCATCACGTGCGTTGTACTGCGGCTACAGGCTGCACGACACTTCCATTGTCCTCCGTTGCCGGAATCTCGCAATGAAGGACACGCTAATGCTCGAGCGCACGTTGCAATATTTGTCTGAGACATATTCATTTATGGGAGACACGGCGGAATATGTCGCCACGCTCCACAATGGCATCGACCGTTTCCCGCAATCGGATTATTTCTTTACGCATCTGATGGACTATTACAGCAGCATTTCTGATTATGACACTGCATTAAGGATTGCAGACGATGCTATTGCAAATGATAGTTGTGGATTGCTGTATCTGTATGCGAAAAGCAACATAATGCTCAATATCGGTGAATATGAGGATTGCATACGGTTGTGCGACAGAATTATCTCTATTAACGATTCCTTGCCAGAGGCGTATTACAATGCCGGTATTTCCTGCCTCAAAATAGCTTTGTCAATGGAAAAGGGGCGTGTGGGCAAAAAGAAGAAACAGCGTATAAGGGATTGGTATTCACGCTCGTTGTCTTATATGGAGAAATACAGGGCAATGTGTCCGGAGGACAAGGACAATTGGGCTGCGGCATTGTATAACATTTATCTTAACCTAAATATGGGCAAGGAGTTTGAGGAAATAAACGCCTTGCTCAGGAAGCCATAGTGTCGTTTGGCGGAACGCTATCTGAACTTAACGTTCTGAAATCCCACGAGCCTGTCGCAGCGTTCGCCCAGCCCTTTGTAATATACGTATGCCTGGTATGAGTTCTCCGTTTGGTGGAAATTTCCCTCTGTGGGCATTGTCCGGGACACTCCGTACGGGTCAACCATGATATATTGGTAGTTGTAGTAACCCTGTTTCTGTAACACAGTTGCCTCGTAGCATGATTTCTCGCTGTTGTAGGTCATTTCATATTTGGGAATGAACATGTTGTTTGTCCACATCCCACTTATATATACCCTGCCGTCCACCTTATCCGGGCAATTCAGCTGGTAATGAACGAGTACATATTCTGACGTCCTGTCATTCTCGATGTTGTCGCTGTTGCGAATGTAGAAAGCCCCGTTGGCATCCTCGTCGTACAGGTAATTAAGCCGTTGCCCCGTGGCGAATGGGAACACATTGTAGTTGGTTCCGTCCCATTCAAGGCGGTCAATGCCCATCGTCGGATGGTGTATGTCAAGTATCTCATATTTGTGGAACTCGTTGCCGGCTTCAAATATAAGGTCTTTGCTGTGTTCCCACCGCAGCCCGTCTGCCATTATATACTGCGGTGCGGCGTTTATCTTCGCGTTGTCCCATCTCTGGTTCTGCGTCACCATTGTCTTTATCTGTATTTTGGGGTTGCTCACCGCCAAGCCCCCGTAGTTGACCGCCATAGACACTTGCTGATGCTGGTTGTTTATATCAATGTCCGTGTTTGACGAGACTTCCATCGAAACTCCCATCTGCGGTTCGAGAATCATGAAGCATGCGGCAAACATGGGCTCGTTGTCGTTGTTTTCGTCAAACACCGTCACCTTGTAGTTTCCGCTCAGTTTCATCCTGCATTTATTGTTGGGCAGAGTGAGCGAGTAGTGGTTGTACAGAACGTTGGTGTTCACCGACTCCACAACATCGTCTATGGTGTTCCCCTCGGCAAAGCCGTCAACGTAGTCGCTTGAGAACAGTTCGTCCGAAACAGTCCAGTCTGCCTCGCAATGTTCTATCTTGTAGGTGTATCTTTGGTAAGTGTGTGTCAGGTCATCGAACGATATGTGTATGCAGTTCGCGTCGCTTGTGCTGTTAAGTTTTATGACCGGTGGCAGCATCCAGTTCTCTCCTGTAACCACTTGCAGGGTGGCAATGCGGTCGTTGTAGATTTCGTTCCTTTGTGCTGCCGCGCCATACGGAAACAACATTGTGGCCAGCAGGACGTAAACAATCCGATACATAACATTTTTCTTTATGTAACGCAGAGATATGAAATTTTATTGTAACTTTGCACATGGAATGTAAAATGTTGATATGATACAGGTGGAAGTAAGCGACAATGTCCTGCGACGGGCAGTTGGTGAGGGCATGGACGGGTTTGTGCAGGTTTTCGTTGACCGCATATATGAAGCCATAGGCGGACAACTGACTGAGGAGAACATGCATGAACTCACCCCCGACCAAATCACACTTCTGGCATATATAATCTTGCGCGACGAGGTGATGGACGGAGGCTTCGTGCAACTTATTCACAACGGATACGGAGAGTTCATATTCAAGAATCCCTTTGCAAAGGCAGTCAAGGCCTGGGGTATGAAGGATCTGTGCCGAATGGTATATGATGTACACACCTTGTATGCGAAACATGGCAATGAAATTGCAAGGGACTGCAGCGATGAAGAGTTCATGGCGTTGTTCGAACAATATCCGGAATTTGACAAATATGACGATGAATTTGTGGAAAACGAAGAGCGTTTTACCGGCGAGGTTGCCGCATATATAGACTCTAATATAGCCAATTTCGCCACAATAGTATGAAGTGAAAGGGTTTAAGCTAAGATGAACAAGGAAGAGGAGTTGCTCAGGAAAAATAGTCCTGTAAAGATAAAGAACAAGAAGGCATCGTTTGAGTATTACTTCGTTGACGTGCTTACGGCAGGTATTGTGCTTACCGGCACGGAGATAAAGTCCATACGCATGGGTAAAGCATCACTCGTTGACTCATACTGCTATATACACAACGGTGAAATATGGGTTAAGGGAATGAACATCTCCCCCTATTTCTACGGCTCGTACAGCAACCACGAAAGCAAGCGCGAGCGCAAGTTGCTCCTCAACCGCAGGGAGATACGCAAGTTGGAGGAGGCTTCGAAACTCCCTGGCTATACAATCGTGCCCATACTGCTTTTCATAAACGACAAGGGTATGGCGAAGGTTGACATAGCCCTGGCACGAGGAAAGAAGATTTATGACAAGAGACAGACAATAAAGGAAAGGGAGGACCGGCGCGAGATGGACAGAGCCATTAAGAGGTTCTGACGGAGAGCCGGACCGCCGCGCCGTTTCGTTGTGGCTTAGATTAATAAACAGCCGCAACCAACGTATATTATAATGAAAGTAATGGAATTATATAATCCTTAATTTACATACATTCTTATGAGAAGATTATTACTTGCAATGATGATGGCACTTCTATTTGTTTCTCACGGACTTGCCAAGACACGCTACAAAATTGTGCGCAGCGCGGAGAAGAATGAGCAGACACGAGTCTATATCAATCCGCTGCACGATGTCAGCATGATTATTGAGCGCGACGGTGACAAGTCAATGACAATAGACGGCAAGCAGTTTTCGTTGTCAAACAAGATAGTAAAGGATAACAAGTACTATTCGTCACTGCAATATGATGCTACAGACCTTTCCGGACGTACCTACATAGTTAGTTTCAAACATTGGAAAGATGTTGATCCTGCACTGGAATATCAGATCGTAATTTTCTCGACATCAGACATATACAACTGGACATACTATCTCTCCGAGAAACCAGTGAAGACGGAATGATAATTTAAATTGATTTATGAAGAGAAAAAGATGGCACTTGCCGCCTGGAGGTGAAATCACCGAACTCGACAGGCGTGTGATGTACTGGGAAGCAAGAGGTAGGGAAGTACCCACCAGGGAACTGATAAAGACACCGGTACAGATTGAGGGTATAAGAATTGCCGGCGAACTCAACACCGCTGTCTTGGACGAGGTGGCGCGGAACATACATGATGGCATGTCAACACTCGAAATAGACAAGATTGTTTATGACTACACCACACAGCACGGCGGAACACCGGCACCGCTCAACTACGAGGGATTCCCGAAAAGTGTATGCACCAGCATAAACGAGGTCGTGTGCCACGGCATACCCAAGGAAGAGGACATACTAAAGGAAGGAGACATCATAAACGTTGACTGCACGACAATCCTGAACGGATATTTTGCCGATGCTTCGCGGATGTTCATAATAGGTAAGACAACACCGGAAAAAGAACAACTGGTGCGCGTGGCAAGGGAATGCCTCGAGATAGGGATGCAGGCGGCAACACCGTACTGCTTTGTTGGCGACATTGGCAATGCTATACAGAAACATGCCAAAAAATACAATTACGGCATAGTGCGCGACCTGTGCGGGCATGGTGTCGGCAATGCGTTCCATGAAGAGCCAGACGTGATGCACTACGGAAAGAAAGGTACGGGGATGTTGCTCGTACCGGGAATGGTGTTTACCATCGAACCAATGGTTAATATGGGTACGTGGAGGGTCTTCATAGATGCTGACGACCCATACGGCTGGGAGGTTATTTCTGAAGACGAGAAACCGAGCGCACAGTGGGAACACACCTTCCTTATGACGGAAAATGGACTTGAAATAATAACGTGTTGAGGTGAAAATGAACGATATATATATATTAGGAATAGAAAGCAGTTGTGACGACACCTCGGCGGCTGTACTTCGAAATGGTGTGTTGCTTAGCAATGTCACCGCATCGCAGGACGTGCATAGGGCATACGGAGGCGTGGTGCCGGAACTCGCATCACGCGCACATCAGCAGAATGTAGTGCCAGTTGTTGACCAGGCTCTGAAACGTGCCGGTGTGACAAAGGAACAACTTTCGGCTATTGCGTTCACACGCGGTCCGGGACTGATGGGGTCTCTGCTCGTGGGGGTGAGTTTCGCAAAAGGGCTGGCACGATCGCTCGAGATACCACTCATTGACGTAAATCACTTGCAAGGGCATGTCATGGCTCATTTTATAAAGGAGAGCGATGATGACTGTACGGCTCCGCCTTTTCCGTTTGTTTGTCTGCTTGTCAGTGGTGGCAACTCGCAGATTGTTAAGGTCAATGCTTACAACAACATGGAGGTGTTGGGACAAACCATAGACGACGCAGCAGGAGAGGCAATAGACAAATGCTCGAAGGTGATGGGGCTTGGCTATCCCGGAGGCCCGATAATAGACAGGCTGGCGCGGAAGGGCAATCCGCTGGAATACAAGTTCAGCGAGCCGAACATAGCAGGACTGGACTACAGCTTCAGTGGACTGAAGACCTCGTTCCTATACAGCCTGCGTGACTGGGTAAAGGAAGACCCTGATTTCGTGGAGCACCACAAAGAAGACCTTGCGGCATCACTTGAGCATACAATAGTGAATATATTGATGAAGAAACTCCGGATTGCCGTAAAACAGACAGGCATAAAGCATGTCGCGTTGGCAGGAGGAGTTAGTGCCAACAACGGACTGCGCAATGCTTTCCGTGAACACGCCAAACGATACGGATGGACGATTTACATTCCCAAATTCAGTTACACAACGGACAACGCAGCGATGATTGGCATAACAGGGTATTATAAATTCCTCGACCGTGACTTCTGTTCAATCGACAAACCAGCGTTCTCCAAGATTACATTCAAATAAATCAATACAACATGGAATTAGAAAACAGAATACTGAGCAGGGAAATTCATCAGCTCTTGTATGAAAGGAATATATCTCTTGGTACGGCAGAGAGTTGCACGGGAGGCAGGATTGCCGAGGCGATAATTGCAGCCCCTGGTGCTTCTCACTATTTCAAGGGAAGCATAGTGTCGTATGCCGACGAGGTGAAGGTGCGCCTGCTGAACGTTCCACGGAAACTCATTGATGAGAAAAATGCGGTGAGCGGGGAAGTGGCAATGGCGATGGTGGAAGGCGCGTGCGATGCCCTCAATGTTGACTATGCTGTAGCAG
Source organism: uncultured Prevotella sp. (assembly GCA_900548585.1). Taxonomy (GTDB): domain Bacteria; phylum Bacteroidota; class Bacteroidia; order Bacteroidales; family Bacteroidaceae; genus Prevotella. The sequence continues at coordinate 56,363 of URLI01000007.1, forward strand.
CAACTGGCTTTGCTGGTCCTGGTGGCGGCACTAAAGACATTCCTGTGGGCACTATATACATTGCTTGTGGAAAGAAAGGGGATATTGTGACGATGAAATTGAGCGGCGACGAGGGGCGTGACCCAAACATATCAAATGCCACGAACAAGGCGTTGCAACTTTTACTTAGGTATCTTGCAGATAAGATGTAAAAGACGAATACTGATGAGGGCATTACGACACAGTCATGCCCTCTACTCTTTTTTTACTTTCAGGCCAATCATTGTGCAGCATTTTCCATCCGTTTTAACATTATCAACGTTTTTTTGCGTTTTCTTTTTTTCAACATCATCACACTGATAGCAAAATGCCGTTAAACCTTTGTCCCGATTGTTAAAAGAGAACAAAAGATGCGACAACTTGACATTAGACACGTATTTTGCATATATATTTGCATCATTCAATAAGAGCAATATTAAAATTAGTATAAAATGAAAATGACAATGGAAAAGTTTAAAAGCATTTTTCTCTACTCAGTAGCAGTTGCTTCTTTGGCATTATCTGCCGGAGCATTCATCAAGGTAGATGCCGCAACGGCATCAGCACAGACACCGGTGGCAGTGGGCCAGCCCGTTGATTTGACATATGCGGCAGAAAAGGCTCTGCCAGCTGTTGTGCATATCAGATTCCTACAGAACAGCAAGGTCCGGGAGGTGGAAGTGGACTCCAACCCGTTCGGCGACTTTTTCGACCCGTTTGGATTCTTCGGCAACCCAGGAGGACAAGGTGGAAAGCAACGCCGCAAGGTGCAGACACCAAAGCGCGAGGCAACAGGCTCGGGCGTTATTATATCCACAGACGGATATATTGTTACAAATAACCATGTTGTGAACGGTGCTGATGAACTGACCGTGACACTCAACGACAACCGTGAGTTTTCCGCACGTATCATTGGCACGGACGAGACAACCGACCTTGCGCTGATAAAGATTGATGGCAAGAACCTGCCCACACTGCCTATAGGCGAATCGGACAAGTTGCGAGTTGGAGAGTGGGTTATTGCAGTGGGAAATCCTTTCAACCTAACTTCGACTGTCACCGCCGGCATAGTAAGTGCGAAGGCACGCACGCTTGGTGCAAACGGTGTGGAGAGTTTCATCCAAACAGATGCAGCAATCAATGCCGGCAACTCAGGCGGCGCGCTTGTCAACACCAAAGGTGAGCTCGTTGGTATAAACGCGATGCTTTATTCACAGACAGGTAACTATAGCGGCTACGGTTTTGCAATACCAACAACGATAATGAACAAGGTGGTTGACGACCTAAAGAAATATGGCACAGTGCAGCGTGCATTGATAGGCATTACTGGCATTGACGTTCATAAATATATTGACGATCAGAAACGTCAGGACAAAGAGGTTGATTTCGGTACAAATGAGGGCATATATGTTTCCGAAGTGCAGGATGGTGGTGCCGGTGATGAGGCAGGCTTGCAAAAAGGTGATGTGATAGTTTCAGTTGATGGGAAAAAAGTGACCAAAATGGCAGAGTTGCAGGAATATCTTGCCAACAAACGCCCTGGTGACAAGATTAGGATCACATTCCTGCGCAAGAAGAACAACAAGACTGTCAGCGTAACACTTAAGAACACACAGGGTAATACGAAGATAATGAAGGAGGCTGACATAGACGTGCTTGGCGCAACATTCCGGGAGGTTAACGATCAGGAGAAGAGGGAACTCGACATTTCATACGGGCTTAAGGTCACTAACGTGTCGGGAGGCATGATGAAAGGGCGCATAAACAAAGGCTTCATCATACTTAACGTCAATAGAAAACCTATGAAGAGCGTCAGCGATCTACAAGCGGAGGTGAAGGCTGTATCAAGGAGTGACGAGCCAGTGCTGCAGATAAAGGGAATCCAGCCGTCGGGAAGGGTTGACTACGTTTCTGTTCCAATAAACAACTGATGACGTTTTGCGACAAGCCTTGAGCTCAAATCGCAACTATAATTAAACATACATATAATTGTGTTGAGGGTGTGTCATAATTGACTATGGTCATTTATGGCGCACCCTCTTTCTGTATAT